>CAZISF010000124.1:6464-9478 GCA_964541915.1 uncultured Caulobacter sp. | reverse complement strand
GCCGAGGGCGTCCACCCCGGCGGCGTGCACCTGGAGATGACCGGCCAGAACGTCACCGAATGCACCGGCGGCGCGCGGGCGGTGCTCGAGGGCGAGCTGGGCGACCGCTACCACACCCACTGCGACCCGCGTCTGAACGGCGAGCAGGCGCTGGAGCTGGCCTTCCTTGTGGCCGAACGGCTCAAGTCCGGCCGCGACGGCCTGCGGGCGGCGAGCTGACTGCCGGGGACATGTACCAAAGGTACGTGTCCCCTAAACGAGCCATCACTGAATCTGGGTTGGGGGACACGTACCTGCGGTACATGTCCCCTAGCGCTTCACGAACGGCTGGGGCTTCCACATCACCAGTGAGCGCCAGACCCACTCGAACGGGCCGTAGTGGAACCGCGCCAGCCAGGGCCGGCTCCACAGCAGGATGAAGGCCCAGACGCCGGCGACCACATAGTAGAGCTGGTGGCGCTCGAGCTGGCCGTAGAGGCCCAGGCCGAACCCGCAGAAGACGAACGTCGTGATGATCGAGGTGCCCAGGTAGTTGCTGAAGGCCATCCGCCCGGCCGCCTCCAGCCGGTTCACCAACACCGTGAGCGCCCCCGCCCGGATGATCAGCATCAGGACGCTGGCGTGGGCCAGGGCGATAAACGGCCGGGGCGCGGCGGTGAGGGCGAACAGGGCGTGCTGCCGCACCGGCTCGAAGTCGGCCTGCACCGTCGACCAGCATAGCCAGATCATCACCGGCACGCCGATCAGATAGCCGATGGCGATCATCGCGGCGTAGGCCCGGCTCGACCAGCCCAGGGTGAAGAAGCCCAGCCGGAACAGGCCCGCGCCTATCAGCATCTGGCCGATGGCTTCAGGAATGGCGTCGAGCGGCAGGAAGCCGAGCTGGACGATGGTCGCGGCGCGGAAGCGGCTCTGCAGGGCGGAGAAGAAGTCGCCGCGCATCTTCGCGATCTCGTCCACGCCCAGGCTCTGCGGCGCGTTGAGGAACAGCTGCAGCTCCTGCCACTGGGCGGCCTGGGCCGGGGTCGCCGCGCCGGCCGCGACGGCCGCCTGCAACGCCTTGATGTGTTCGGCCTCGACGAGGCTCTTGGTCAGCAGGGCGATCAGGATCGCCGCGCCCGTTGCGATCAGCGCCTTCGGCGGCAGCTTGCGGAACAGGAAGGCGACCGCGCCGGCGATGGCGTAGCAGACCAGAATGTCGCCGAAGAACAGGAAGTAGGCGTGCAGGAAGCCGATCACCAGCAGCCAGAACGCCCGCCGGTAGTGGGTCGCGGCCGGGCCCGGCGTTCGCCCCTCGGCCCGGTCGGCGATCAACAGCATGCTGGCCCCGAACAGCATGGTGAACAGGGCCCGCATCTTGCCGTCGGTGATCACGAAATTGACCGCCCAGACCCAGAAGTTGGCCCCGTGCAGGTCGCCGTAATAGGTCGGGTCGACGTAGGCGAACGTCGGCATCCCCATGCCGACGATGTTCATCAGCAGGATGCCCAGCACCGCGAAGCCGCGCACGGCGTCGATGGACTGGTGGCGTTGAGTGGTCGTGGTCATGGGCGCGCCTCCCCAGGCGATTTTCAGGGGAGGGTGAACGCCGGTCGGCGGAAGTCAACCGTCAGGGTTGAGAGGCCCCCGTGTCAGACGCCGAGGATCCAGCCTTCTTCGGACTCGACCACGGCCACGACGTCCGGCTCGGCGCCGGCGCCCGGCCCGAAGGCGGCGCCGAGATCGCCGGCCTCGTCGAGCTTGAGGAAGTGCTCGGCGAGGGCGCGGACCTGGGCGCGGTCAGGGACCTCGCCCGGCTCGGCCTTCGTCTCTACCAGCGCCGGATAGACCTCGGCGAAGACGACCTCGAGGCCGTCGACGTCGGCCGGGGTGAGCGTTTTCCAGCCGGTCTGGAACGGCCAGGCCTTCGCCTTGTCGCCCAGTTGGTCGGCGAGGGCCTTCACCCGCGGGATGCCGACGATGGCCTGGCTGCCGACGGTGCCGTTGCCGAACACCTGCCAGACGGTCTTTGCGCCAGCCTTGCCCTTGCCCTGGGTGAGCTTTTCGGCGCGGCGCAGCTGCGGCGGCAGGCCTTCGGGCAGGGCCGTCGGCTTGGTGGTCGACAGCCAGCGTTGGCTGTCGTTGGCCGGGCAGCCCCAGAACGGCCAGGGCTGGTCGGTCATCAGCCGGTTCATCTTGGCGGCGACGGCGAAGCGGTTGTTCACGTTGGTCGGCTTGTCGACGACGTTCGAGGCGAGGAAGGCCCACATGCCGCTCCAGTCCGGCGTCTTCAGCGCCAGCGCCTTCGCCGTCCCCTCGGGATAGCCGAGCGGGAAGTCGAACCCGACCAGCGCCCGTTCATTGCGGCGGCGCAGGTCGGCGAGCACGTCGCCGAGCACCTTCATGGCCTCGTCGCGGGTGGCGGGGTTGAACGCCTCGAACGTCGGGCGGAAGCGGATGTCGCGCTTGATGACGCCGATCCAGATGGAGTCCTTGCCCGTCCGCGGCGCGGCGGCGGCGCTCCAGTCGACCATCACATAGGCGCTGAAAAGGCGCGACACGGCTCTACTCCCTCAAGATTGGCCGGGCTTTTAGCTGTCGCGACGCGTGGGAGGAAGCACTGGCTTCAATTCCCGCGTGTTCGTGATAATCGGCTCGTCAGACTACGGAGTTGTTCCATGAAGAAGATTGCAACCGCCCTTGTTCTGGCCGCGCTGGCGCTTTCGGCCTGTGGGCCGTCGTCAGGCGACGACAAGGATCTGAAGGCGGCAAAGGCGCGGGCGCTGGTTATTCCGCCCGCACCGTCCGGGCCGATCTATGCGACCACGGGAACGATCGTCGCGTCGGACGGGCGGACCGTCACCATCGACCACGACGGCGCGACCGGCTCCGGCCTGGCCGCAGGTCGCGCGACCTTCCGCACCTGGGCCGACGTCATCGCCCAGTCTCCCGGTGAACCGGGCGCGCGGGTGGCGTTGAAGGTCCAGAAGCTCGGCGACGGCTGGGCCGTGGTGGAGCTTACGGGGCGGTAGCAT
>CAZISF010000124.1:0-6364 GCA_964541915.1 uncultured Caulobacter sp. | reverse complement strand
GCTACCCCAGCTTGACCAGCATCTTGCCGGTGTTGCCGCCGGCGAACAGTTTGAGGAAGGCGCCGGGGGCGTTCTCGATGCCCTCGTCGACCGTCTCGGTCCACTTCAGCTTGCCGTCGTTGATCCAGCCGGACATGTCCTGCAGGAAGTCGGGCAGGTGCTCGAAGTGGTTGGAGACGATGAAACCTTCGAGCTTCAGGCTCTTGCCGACCGCCTGGATCAGGTTCTTCACGCCGTACATCTCGCCGGTCGAATTGTACTGGCTGATCATGCCGCAGAGCGCGAACCGGCCGAACGGGCGGGCGTTGGCGATGGCCGCGTCCATGTGCTCGCCGCCGACGTTCTCGAAGTAGACGTCGATGCCCTTGGGCGCCACGCGGGCGAGGGCGGCGGTCAGGTCGGTCTCGGCCTTGTAGTCGATGACCTCGTCACAGCCGATCGACTTGAGGAAGGCGACCTTGTCGGCGCCGCCGCAGGAGCCGATCACGGTGTGGCCCTTGATCTTGGCGATCTGCACAACGACCGAGCCGACGGCGCCGGCCGCGCCGGACACGAAGACGATGTCACCTTCCTTCAGCGCGGCGATCTTCAGCAGGCCGACCCAGGCGGTCAGGCCAGGCATGCCGGCGATGCCGAGGAAGGTCTGCGGGGGCAGACCGAACGTGTTCAGCTTCTGCACCGACTTGGCCGGGGCGTTGAAGGCCTCACGCCAGCCGAAGCCGCTCTGGACCAGATCGCCGACGACGAACGACGGGTCATTGGACGCGATCACCTCGCCGACGGCGCCGCCGTCCATCGCCTTGCCCAGCTGGAAGGGCGGGCTGTAGCTCTTCACGTCGTTCATGCGGCCGCGCATGTAAGGGTCGACCGTCATCCACGTGTTGCGGACCTGGATTTCGCCGGGGCCGGGGGCGGGCAGCTCAACGGTGGCCAGCTCGAAGTTGTCGGCGGTGGGCGTGCCCACCGGGCGGCTCTTCAGGCGAATCTCGCGCGAGGTCGTCATAGGCGTAACTCCCGATTTCAACTGCAATTTCAAACGGGCGTTTAGCGCGTTTCCGAACCTCGCGGAAGCCGTCGAACCGCGCTAGAACCGGGCCATGACCAAGGTACTCAAGGCTGGCGTCGTCGGATCGGGCGTATTCGGCGGCTTTCACGCGAAGAAGTATGCCGAGATGGAGGGCGTCGAGCTCGCCGGCATCTTTGACACGCACCCCGAGCGCTGCTTCGCGATGGCCGAGCAGCACGGCGTCGAGGCCTGGGGCGACCTGGATGATCTGCTGGCGGTCTGCGACATCGTCACCATCGCCTCGCCGGCCACCACCCATGCAGGCACGGCGCTGGCCTGTTTGAAGGCCGGCAGGTCGGTCTATGTGGAAAAGCCGCTGGCGACGACGCTGGAAGAAGCCGACGCCCTGATCGCCGAGGCGGCGAAACGCGGCCTCGTGCTGGCCTGCGGCCATCAGGAGCGGGTGGTGTCCCAGGCGATGGGGCTGCTCGACATTCCGGAAAAGCCGCTGTTGCTGGAGGCCGTACGCAAGGGCACGCCGTCGATCCGCAGCAAGGACGTCTCGGTCGTGCTGGATCTGATGATCCACGACATCGACTTGGCGCTGTCGCTGACGGACGCCGAACCATTGGCCGTGGAGGCCGAGGGCGACGAGAACGACATCCGGGCCGAGGCGACCTTCAGCGACGGTTTCACCGCTGTGTTCACCGCCGCCCGCAATGCCGAGGCGCGCGAGCGGACCATGCGCATCGTCTATCCCTCGGGCGTTCTTGAGATCGACTTCGTCACCCGCGCCTTCAGGAACAGCACTCCGTTCCCGCTGAACGAGGCATTCACCGAGACACCGGCGGGCCGTGATCCTCTCGGAACCAGCGTCGCCGGGTTTGTCGCCGCTGTACGGGGATTGTCGCCACGGCCGGTGGTTACGGGCGAGGAAGCGGCCCGGGCCCTGGATCTGGCGCTGGCGGTGGAACAGGCTGCAGGCTTCTGACGTCGACCCGGCCCGGCTGATCGTGAGCATAACCATGGCAAGCCGCCGCGGGCGAGGCAAGCCAACTTAAGTTGCCTTGCGGACGTCCCTGCCGAACGCGATTCCATAAGGTCTCAACTGGGGGATCGAGATGGCCGAAATCGCGCCCAACGTCATGAACACGACGCCTGAGAACCAGGCGGACACCTACCGCAGCCAGCACCTGGTCTGGCCGGTGCGCGCTATCCGGAGCGGTGACTCCGTTCGCGGGCTTCCACCACATGCGCGCTCGCTTGGGGACCTCACCTACGGGCCGGACGATCTCCGCCTCGGCGTCGACGATTTCATGGCCCGCAATCGCACGGCCGGGCTGCTGATCCTGAAGAACGGTGAGGTCGCTCTTGAGCGCTATGGCTTGGGCAACGATCCGGATAGCCTCTGGACGAGCTTCTCGACCGCCAAGTCCGTCACCGGGATGCTGGCGGGCGCAGCGCTGCACGACGGCGCGATCGGAAGCCTCGACGATCCCTGCGACCGCTATCTGCCGCGACTGCGAGGTTCAGCCTACGAAGGCGTGACGATCCGCAATGTCCTGCGGATGTGTTCGGGCGTGGCGTGGCGCGAGGTCTACGACGATGGCGCGCCATCCGAGGTCTATCGTCTCGGCCGGGCTATGGCTCGAAGACAGCCCGGGGCCGTGCTGGACCTACTCTGCGGTCTGCCGCGCGCGCAACCCCAGGGGACCGTGTTCAACTATTCGACCGGCGACAGCTGCGTACTGGGCGCCGTGGTCGCCGCCGCGACCGGTCGCCCGTTGGCCGACTACCTCGCCGAGCGGGTCTGGGGTCCGGCCGGGATGGAGGCTGACGCCTGGTGGCAGCTCGAGTCCGAGGACGGTCTGGAGCTGGGCGGGCATGGCGTCAGCGCCCGCCTGCGCGACGTGGGCCGCTTCGGGCTGTTGATGCTGGAAGATGGTGAGGCGCGCGAGGGGCAGCGGGTGTTGCCGCGCGGTTGGCGGGACCTCGCGAGCCGGCCGGACAGCGAGGCGACCGCTTTTGGCCGCCTGGCGCCGGGCGATGCGGGTGGGTACGGCTACCACTGGTGGGCGACGCCGCCTGTCCCCGGCGTCCACGCAGGGGTCTTTTCGGCGATCGGCGCCTTCGGCCAGCTCGTCTACGTCAACCCGGGCGAGCAGGTGGTCGCCGTCTTCCAGAGCGCATGGCGTAGCCCCCATGACGTCGCCGCCAGCGCCGAGACCGTCACGCTGCTGCGCGCGGCCGTGCGCGCGCTCCATCAGGATTCCGCGCCCTGACCTGCATTTTGAGCCCGCCTTTTCGACAAGCTGCCTTGGAAGTTCCTCTTTCTCGCGGTCATAGTTCAGCAAATCCACGGAGCCCCGGCCATGACCACCGCCTACGACTACGACTTCACGGCCATAGACGGCTCGGCCCTGCCTATGACGACTTTCCGGGACAAGGTGGTTCTGGTGGTCAACGTAGCCAGCAAGTGCGGCCTGACCCCGCAGTATGACGGGCTGGAGAAGCTCTATCGCGACTACCGCGACCAGGGGCTGGTCGTGCTGGGCGTGCCGAGCAACCAGTTCATGGGTCAGGAACCCGGGACGAACGAGGAGATCGCCGAGTTCTGCCGCACCACCTTCGGCGTCGACTTCCCGATGACGAGCAAGGTCGATGTGAAGGGCGATGACGCCCATCCGTTCTACAAATGGGCTGTCGCCGAGGTGGGCGAGCCCGCCGAGCCGGTGTGGAATTTCCACAAGCTGCTGGTGGGCAAGGACGGGTCCCTGATCAATGTGTTCGGCCCGCGCACCGTGCCGGAGGATGCCGAATTGAAGGCCGCGGTCGAGGACGCGCTGAAGGCTTGAAACTCACCCGTCGGTCCCTTTTCGCGGTTCCCGCCGCCTTGACGCTCGCTGGACCAGGACTGGCCCGCGCCCAGTCGCCTGTGATCGAGCAGGCGAGGGCGGTGGTGCGCGACTTCATGGCCGCGGCGCCGTTCCCGGCCGTCTCGGCCGCGGTCTGGCAGGGGGGAGGGCTGGTCTGGTCCGAAGCGTTCGGGGTCGCCGATCTCGATACCGGCGTTCCGGCCACCCCTGAGGACCGGTTCAGGCTGGCCAGTGTGTCCAAGGTGTTGACCGCCGCCGCCGTCATGCGGCTGGTGGCGCGGGGTGTCGTCGATCTGGACACGCCGATCGGCCGCTATCGTTCGTCCCTGCCCGCGCCGCATCAGGAGACGACCCTGCGCCAGCTGGTCAGCCACCAGGGCGGCGTGCGGCACTACATCCCGCGTGACTTCGATCCGGCCGCGCCAGGCGGTTCGATCGACCTGCGCCCCTATCCGACCACCGAAGACAAGCTGGCCATCTTCATCAACGACCCGCTGGTCTCGCCGCCGGGCGAGGCGGTGCACTACTCGACCTTCGGCTATGTGCTGATCGGGGCGGTGCTGGAGTCGGCCGCCGGCATTCCGTTTCCGCGCATCCTCGCCGACGAGGTGACCGGCCCTCTGGCGCTTGGCAGCATCGCGCCGGAAGTGCGCGGCGCCATGGTTCCAGGCCGGGTTGGCGACTACCAGCCGGTCTATCCGCTCAAGGCTCCGGCCGAGATCGTCAGGTGCCCGCCGATCAATCCCGCCTACAAATGGCCGGGCGGAGGCCTTGTGGGCGCGGCGCCGGATGTGGCGCGGTTCTGCGGCGCGCTGACCCGCCCCGGCTACCTCAGCGCCGAAGGTCTGACCGCCCTGTTCACGCCGAACCCGTCACGAACGGGGGCGACCGGCGTGTTCGGCGTCGGCTGGGACGTCGATCGCGATCCTCGGGGACGGCGACGCGGCTGGCATGCCGGAAGCATCGTCGGGGGGCGCTCGATCGTCATGATGCTGCCCGATGACGGCGTGGCAGTCACGGTGCTGGCCAACCTCGGCCAGGTCGATGTCGACCCGCTGGTTCCGGCCCAACGCATCGCCGACGCCTTCCTCGGCTAGCCGCCCGCCAGCAGTGAAAGCAGTCCCCGCAGCGTGGCCGTATCATTGTCCCGTCGCCAGGCCAGGCCGGTCTCCAGCATCGGCGCGTCTTCGATCTCGACATAGCTGACGCCCGCGCGGGCGAGGTTGCGCAGCGAGGCCGGGACCAGCGCCACGCCCAGGCCCGCTGACACCAGGCTGATGATGGTCTGCATCTGGATCGCCTCCTGGACGATCCGCGCCGGCCGGCCCCGTGCGCTGAAGTAGCCCGTCACCAGGTCGTGAAACGCGGGCGCCACGGACCGGGGGAACAGGATCAGCGGCGCGCCCAGCAGGGCGTCGGGCGCCAGGATCCCGGCCCTGACCTGCAGGCGGCCGTCCTCGATCCAGGCCGTCGGCGCGGCGGCCACCAGCGGCTCGGACACCAGCCGGCGATAGATGAGGGGCTCGGGCAGTGTCCCGTCGTGCGACGGGATGATGATCCCCGCGTGCCGCTCTCCGGCGACCAGCGCCGGGATCTGGACGTCACTCGTCGCCTCCACGAGGCGAAGATCCACATCGGGATAGGCTTCGGCGTAGCGGCGCACGAGGTCGGGCAGGATGCTGTAGTCGGCGGTGGTGACGAACGACAGGGTCAGGTGGCCGGTCTGGCCGTCACGCAGCCGCCGCGCCGTGGTCGCCAGCGCCTCGATGCCCGCCAGCGCCTCCCGCACCGACGGCAGCCACTGCGCCCCGAAGGGCGTCAACTGGACGCTGCGTTTGGTGCGCACGAACAGCGGCGCGCCCAACTCGCGTTCCAGCGCCATGATCGACTGGCTGAGGGGCGGCTGTGTCATCCCCAGCCGTTCGGCGGCGCGACCGAAGTGCAGGGTCTCGGCCACGGCGGCGAAGTGGCTCAGTCGGCGAATGTCCATCTGATATCCATGACGACCTAATCAGCCACCAGTAATATATTTCGCCGTCAGTGATAACCGCGATAGGATCGGGGCCTTCCTGATCGAGACCCTCGCCATGCCCGTCCTCCGCTCGCGTACCTCCACCCACGGCCGCAACATGGCCGGCGCCCGGGGCCTGTGGCGCGCCACCGGCATGAAGGACGGAGACTTCGGCAAGCCGATCATCGCCGTCGCCAACAGTTTCACCCAGTTCGTGCCGGGCCATGTTCACCTGAAGGACCTGGGCCAGCTGGTCGCCCGCGAGATCGAGGCCGCCGGCGGCGTGGCCAAGGAGTTCAACACCATCGCCGTCGATGACGGCATCGCCATGGGCCACGGCGGGATGCTGTACTCGCTGCCCAGCCGCGAGCTGATCGCCGACAGCGTCGAGTACATGGTCAACGCCCACTGCGCCGACGCCATGGTCTGCATCTCCAACTGCGACAAGATCACGCCCGGCATGCTGATGGC
>CAZISF010000123.1:9185-9582 GCA_964541915.1 uncultured Caulobacter sp. | reverse complement strand
GCGCGGGTCGCTTCGCCCTGTTCGAGGGCGTCGCTGGATTTGGCGCGGCGGGCCTCGGCCATGGCGTACTCGTCGAGCAGCTTCGTCGTGCGGGCTTCCAGCGTGCGCGGCGCCTCACGGGCGGCGACCAGGCCTGCGTCGGTGTTCTGGCGGGCCTCGATCAGGCCGTCGACCCGCTTGCGGGCGGCCGTCTGGCGGCGGGCCCAGTCGTCGCGGTCGCGCTGCAGGGTTTCCAGCCTGCGGGCGCGGCCGTCGCGTTCGCGGGTCTCGATGTCGACGGCGGCGCGGGCCTCCGCCGCGGCCGCGCGGGCGCCCTGGGCGGCGGGCCCGGCCGCGGCGGGCCACCGCGCCCCCTTGGGGGGGGAGCGCCCCACCCGACGGTCAGCCCCGCACCGCG
>CAZISF010000123.1:2566-9175 GCA_964541915.1 uncultured Caulobacter sp. | reverse complement strand
GCGGCCCGGGCCGCGTCGAGCATCGGCGACAGATTGGCGGAGGACCCGTCCTCGGACGCATCGGCGCGGGCGGCGGCCAGGGCCGTCTCGGCCTCGATCCGTTCGGCGTCAAAGCGGGCGATGGTTTCGTCCAGTGACTGGGCGCGGGCGTCGCGGCGGGTCGCCTCGTTGGTCAGTCGTTCGACCGTGTCGCGGGCGGCAGCCAGGGCGCGCTCGGCGTCCTGCGGCGCGCGGCGGGCGTCTCGCAGAGCTTCCTCGGCGGCCCGGAAGCGGACCTGCGCGGCCTTGAGTGTCTCCGTCGCGGTGTTCGCGGCAGGAGTCAGGATCTCGATCTCGGCCTCGACCTCGGCCAGGCGCGTGCGTTGCTCCAGCCGGATCGCCGCCGGGCGCGGGGCCTCGGCCCGGGCGGTGAAGCCGTCCCAGCGCCACAGGTCACCCTCGCGGGACACGAGACGCGCGCCGGCCGGGAGGGTCTTGCTCAGACGCTCGCCATCCTTGCGCTCGACCAGCGCCGTGTAGGCCAGACGCGCGGCCAGTTCGGGCGGCGCCTTTATCAAGGGAGCCAGTGGCGTCGCGCCCTCTGGCCACTTCGGCCCCTCGGCGTCGCGGCCGGCCCAGTAGGACGGGGCCTTGGCGTCGAGGGCGGCTTCCAGATCGTCGCCGAGCGCGGCGGCCAGGGCGGCTTCGTAGCCCCGGTCGGGTGTGACGGTGTCCAGCGCCGGGGCGAAGCCGGACTTGCCGCGCGGCGCCGACAGCTGGGCCAGGCCCCGGGCCTCGGTCTTCAGCCGGCCCAGCTTGTCTTCCAGCTGGCGGGCTGCGTCGCGGGCGGCGCCCTCGGCCCGGGCGGCGTCGGATCGTTCGGTTTCGGCGGCCTCAAGCTTCGCGCGGGCGGCGGCGAGGGCCGCGGTGGCGGTTTCGAAGGCGGCGGTCGCCTCGGCGGCGCGCGGATCGACGGTCGGGCCGATGGCGGCGCGGTCGGCCTTCGCCTGTTCCAGCGCGCGGACCGTGCGGTTGAGGCGACTCTCGGCGTCAGCGACGCGGGCGCGGGCGGCGCCCCGGCGGGCCTCGTCGGCCGCGACCCCGGCGGCCAGGTTCTCGACCTCGCGGTCGGCGGCGGCGCGCACATCTTCGGCGGCCTTCAAGGTCGCCTGCAGTTCGGGCAGACGGGAAGGGGCCGACTGCACTTCCGCCTCAACGACAAGGAGTTCCGTCGCCAGTCGTTCCAGCGCGGCGGCGGCGTCTTCGATGATCTGGGTCTCGCGGGCCGTGTCGACGTCGATGCGGGCCAGCTCATTGGTCAGGCGTTCGACCTCGGCGGCGGCCGTTTCGTGCTCGCGCTCCAGTCGGTCCTTCTCGATGGCCAGGCGGTTGAGGATGGCTGCGGCCACCGTCTCCTCCTCGCGCAGCGGCCGGATCGCCTCTTCAGCCTTCTGCGCCTCGATGGTCGCGGCGGCGGCGGCGCGGGCAGTGTCTTCGACCAGCCTGCCGGAGTTGGTCGACTCCTCCTCGACGCGCAGCAGGGTGTCGCGGGCCTCGGTCCAGCGGGCGAACATCACCGCCCCCTGGACGGCGCGGATCTCGGCTGACAGCTTCTTGTAGCGCTCGGCCTGGCGGGCTTCGCGACGCAGGCGTGCCAGGGACGCGTCCAGCTCGCGAATGACATCGTCCAGCCGGTTCAGGTTGGTCTCCGCCGCCCGGAGCCGCAGCTCGGCCTCGTGGCGACGCGTGTGCAGGCCGCTGACGCCGCCGGCTTCTTCAAGAATGCGGCGGCGGTTCTGCGGTTTGGCGGCGATCAGCTCGCTGATCTGCCCCTGACGGACCAGCGCCGGGGAGTTGGCGCCCGTCGAGGCGTCGGCGAACAGCAGCTGCACGTCGCGGGCGCGGACCTCGCGGCCGTTGACCCGGTAGGTCGAGCCCTCGCCGCGGTCGATGCGGCGGACCACCTCGATGACGGCGTGCTGGTTGAACTGCGCAGGCGCCGTGTGGTCGCCGTTGTCGATGGTCAGGGTGACTTCAGCGTGGTTGCGCGGCGGCCGTGAGCCCGCGCCGTTGAAGATCACTTCGTCCATGCCGCCGGCCCGCATGGCCTTGGCGGAGTTGGCCCCCATGACCCAGCGCAGGGCTTCCAGCAGGTTCGACTTGCCGCATCCGTTCGGCCCGACGATGCCCGTGAGTCCGGGCTCGATCCGGAACTCGGTCGGATCGACGAAGGACTTGAACCCGGAAAGGCGCAGCCGCTGGAAGTGCACGGGCCGGTGAGACCTTCCCTACTTCTTCTTGGCCGCGAGGGCCTTGGCGTAGGCGACGTCGATCTCGGCCAGCGACAGCTCGCCCTTATCGTAGCGGTCGCCGTTGATGATGAAGGTCGGGGTGCCTTCGATCTTGGCTTCCTTGGCGTACTTCTCGACGCGGGCGTTGAAGGCGGCGAGCGCCTTCTCGTCGCCCACGCACTTGTCGAAGTCGGCCTCGCTCATGCCGGCCGTCTCCGCGATGCGCAGCAGCGGGCCGCGAATGTCGCCGGTGGTGAAGATCTCCTCCTGGGCGTGGAACACGGCCTGGATGGTCGGGAAATACTTGTCCTTGCCGGTGCAGCGCGCCAGCAGGGCGGCGGAGGCGGCCAGTTCCGGCGGCGCGGTGATGAACTCGCGGAACACGTAGTGCACCTTGCCCGTGTCGATGTACTTGGCCTTGAAGGCGGGGAAGACGTCGTTTTCCCAGCGGCCGCAGTGTGAACAGGCCAGCGAGGCGTACTCGATCATCGTGACCGGCGCGTCGGCCTTGCCGAGCGTCATGTCGTCGCTGGTGACGCCGCCGCTGCCTCCGCCGCCACAGGCGGCCAGGGCGAGGGTGGCGATGGCCGCGGCGGCGGCCAGAATGGAACGACGGTCTAAGCGCATGTCGGGATGTCCCCCAGAAGAGCGAACGGTGATTAGAGCCCGATTCCACAAGCTCGCAGAAGGCGGCGTTTATGGGGCGCAACAGCCTGCAGGGCGGGCCGTTGTCAACCGTTCCGCCCGCGCAGGGTCTCGCGGCCCAGGTGAATGAGCGCCTCGCGCAGCGGTCCCTCGGGCTGGTCCGCCAGGCCGTCGACAAGGGTCTGTTCCGCAGCGGCGTCGAGCGGCCCCCTCGGCCGGCGGCGCAGAGCCTGTGTCCGACCGGGCGTGGCGCGGATGGCGCCCTGGATAATGCGCAGCTTGCCGATCGAGCCCTCGCCGAGGATCAACGATACGCGTTGCAGAATCTCGGGAGCCTGGTGCTGGACGATGGCGGCCGCCGGACCGGCGACACGCAACTCCAGAACGCCGGGCGCATTGCCGCGCGCCTTGACCAGTTTCACCGGCTCGGTGTGACGGGCCAGTGTCTCGCCGACGATTTCCTTCCACTTCAGCTGCAACTGGCCGGGGCCTTGGCCGAACTTCTCTTCCAGCGCCTTGAGCACCGGGCCCAGCGCGCGTCCGGCCGGCGGCGCGGGCCGCGGCATCGGTCGCGTGCGCCGTCGCGAGAGTATCTCGGCGGCTTCCTGCAGGGTGGGTAGCGGGCGGCGGGGAGGCATGGGGGGTAGCTTAGGGCGTTAGGGGCGGCGGGACTAGGTCGAGGGAGTGGGGCGTAGGGAATAGGGATTAGTTGCAGCGTGGATTCTGCTGTCTCTCTGCGTCACCGGTCGGCTACTCCCTACTCCCTACTCCCTACTCCCTACTCCCTACGCCCCGTCTCCAAACCCGATGACCACCGCCAACACCCCAGCCCTCCGCGCCGCCCTGCTCGCCTGGTACGACGCCAACGCGCGCGACCTGCCCTGGCGCGTGGGACCTGGACAGACGCCGCGGGCCGATCCGTACCGGGTCTGGCTGTCAGAGGTGATGCTGCAGCAGACCACCGTACCGCATGCGACGCCCTATTTTCTGAGCTTTACCCGCCGCTGGCCGACAGTCAGCGATCTGGCCGCTGAGGCCGACAGCGAGGTGATGGCCGCCTGGGCCGGGCTCGGCTACTACGCCCGCGCCCGCAACCTGCTGGCCTGCGCCCGGGCCGTGGCGTCCGACCATGGCGGGGTGTTTCCGGATACGGAGGAGGGACTACGGGCCCTGCCGGGAGTCGGCGCCTATACCGCCGCCGCCGTGGCCGCGATCGCCTTCGACCGCGAGGCCAATGTCGTCGACGGCAATGTCGAGCGCGTCATGGCGCGCCTGTTCGCGGTTGAAGCGCCGATGCCGGACAGCAAGCCGGAGCTGAAGCGGCTGGCTGGATCGCTGGTCACCGCTGACCGTTCCGGCGACTGGGCCCAGGCGCTTATGGACCTTGGTGCGACCGTGTGCCGGCCAAAGGCTCCGCTGTGCGACCGGTGTCCGGTGTCGGCATATTGCGTGGCGTTTGCACGCGGCGATCAGGAGACCTTTCCGCGCAAGACGAAGAAGGCCGACCGGCCCCGGCGATATGGCGTGGCGTATCTGCTTACGCGGGGCGGCGCGGTGGCTCTGGTGCGGCGACCGCCGAAGGGGCTTCTGGGTGGCATGCTGGGCCTGCCGACCAGCGACTGGCGTGATCGTCCGTGGGCTGACCATGAGGCGGTCTCCGCGGCGCCGGTGGAGACGAACTGGCGCGACGCGGGCGAAATCGAGCACGTGTTCACGCACTTTTCGCTGACATTGCGGGTGTTCAGGGCCGAGGGGGACATGGCGGCGGAGTGGACGGCGCGCGAAGGGCTCGGCGCGCTGCCGAGCGTGTTCCTGAAGGCGGCGCGGCTGGGGCTGGGGTGACAGCGTGAGTCCTTCGAGACGCGATCCTGAGGGATCGCTCCTCAGGATGACGAGCTTTGGTGGACTTCACTTCTATTCGTCATGGTGAGGAGCGAGGCCTAAGCCGACCCCGGACTGGATCCGGGGCTCGAACCACGCAGGCCCTAGGCCGCCATCTCCGCCCGCACCTTGCTGCGCAGCACATCGATCGGAGCCAGGCCCTTGTCGGACTTGAAGTGCCAGTAGGTCCAGCCGTTGCAGGCCGGCTGGCTCTGGATCATGGCGCCGACCTTGTGGATCGAGCCGGTCAGGTCGCCGATGGCCAGCGAGCCATCCGCGCGGACCTTTGCCGAGCGCTGGCCTTTGGGGCACCAGACGGTGTCGCCCGCGCGCAGCAGGCCGGCCTCGACGATGGTGCCGAACGGCACGCGCGGCTCCGACTTCTTGCTGCCCATCACATCCAGGTCTGCCGGAGCGACCGGGATGACCTTGCGGATGCGTTCCTTGGCATGGGCGATGTATTCGCTTTCGCGCTCGATGCCGATGAACCGGCGGCCCAGCCGCTTGGCGGCCGCGCCGGTGGTGCCGACGCCGAAGAACGGGTCGAGGATCACGTCGCCGGGTCGGGTCGAGCTGAGGATCACACGGTAGAGCAGGGCTTCCGGCTTCTGGGTCGGATGGGCCTTGTGGCCGTCACTGCCCTTGATGCGCTCCTCGCCGGTGCACAGCGAGAGGGTCCAGTCCGAGCGCATCTGCACGTCGTCATTGGCCATTTTCATGGCGTCGTAGTTGAAGGTGTAACGCTTGGCGCCCCGGCTCTTTGCGGCCCAGATCAGCGTCTCGTGCGCGTTGGCGAAGCGGGTGCCCTTGAAGTTCGGCATCGGGTTGGTCTTGCGCCAGACCACGTCGTTGAGGATCCAGAATCCCAGGTCCTGCAGCACCGTGCCGACACGGAATATGTTGTGGTAGCTGCCGATGACCCACAGGGCGCCGTCGTCCTTCAGGACGCGCTGGCACTCGGCCATCCAGGCCCGGGTGAAGTCGTCATAGGCCTTGAAGCTGGCGAACTGGTCCCAGTGGTCGTCGACCGCGTCGACCTTGGAATTGTCCGGCCGCAGCAGATCGCCGCCGAGCTGCAGGTTGTAGGGCGGATCGGCGAACACCAGATCGACCGACTTGTCCGGCAGCTTGCGCAGCTGCTCGATGCAATCGCCCTGGATGATGGTTTCCGCGCCGAACGCCATGGTCTGATTTCCCGAACACAAGAGAGTCCAAGGAATCTGGGGGTGTTACGGTTAAGGGGGCGTTCGCTGACGTGGTTAGCGAGGGATTAACAGACCTCTGATGTCGGAACTGGCCGACCTTGTCCGTCCTATGCTCAGGTGACACCCAAAAGGAGGCGACAATGCCCTACGTCGACGGTTTCGTGCTCGCGGTCCCGAAGGATCGGCTGGAGGACTACAGAGAGATGGCCAGGCTCGGCAGCGAGATCTGGATGGAGTTGGGCGCGCTGAGCTACGTCGAATGCTTCGCTGACGATGTGCCCTATGGCGAACTGACCTCCTTCCCGCGCGCGGTCCAGGCGACCGATGACGAGGTCGTGGTCTTCTCCTGGATCACCTACGAATCCCGCGAGAAGCGCGACGAGATCAACGCGAAGGTCATGACCGATCTGCGGATGGAGCGGTGGCAGTCCAACATGCCCTTCGATGGAAAGCGGATGATCTACGGCGGCTTCAAGAGCTTCCTGGCGGTGTAGAACAGTTCCTCCCCCATCGGGGGAGGTGGATTGGCGCCAGCCGAGACGGAGGGGGTCCGCTCAGATCTTGGGTGACCCCCACACAAAAACCCCGACGGCCCACACCACCCCCAA
>CAZISF010000123.1:258-2556 GCA_964541915.1 uncultured Caulobacter sp. | reverse complement strand
CCTCAGTCGGCCCGGGCGGGCCGACAGCTCCCCCAAGGGGGGAGCATCCCTCTCAAAGCGCCCGCTTGTACAGCGCCAGCAGCTTGGCCCAGGCCTTCTCGGCGGCCGCCTCGTTGTAGACAGCGCTGCCGGGAACACACCATCCGTGGTTGGCGCCGTTGTAGACCTCGATCGAGTTGGGCCGGCCGGCGGCGGTCATGGCCGCCGCGAGCTTGTCCTTCACGGTCGGATCGGCCTTGTCGTCATTGTCGGCCACTGCAATCAGGTACTCGGCCTTCGTCTTCGGAAGCAGCAGGTGCGGGCTGGTGGGCTGGTCCGTGACCAGGCCGCCGCCGTGGAAGCTGCCCACCGCCGCGATCCGGTCGGAGACCGCCGCGGCCGTGCGAAACGACAGCGGGCCGCCCATGCAATAGCCCTGCACGCCGGCCTTCTTCTTGTGGCTGGTCTGCGACTGGGCGTCGAGGAAGGCGACGTAGGCGATGGCATCCCGATCGACCCCGTCGGGCGTCAGGCTCGCCCGCAGAGGGGCCAGTTTCGCGCGATCTTCAGGCTTGTTGAAGTCGAAGCCGCCCTCGATCACCGGCGAGCGCTTGACGCGGTAGTAGACGTTGGGGACCAGCACGACATAGCCCTCCCCGGCGAGGCGCCGGCCCATGTCGCGGAAGGCCTGGCGCAAGCCGACGACATCGGTCCAGACCAGCACCGCCGGCCAGCTGCCCTTGCCCTCGGGGTAGTAAAGCACCGCGTCGGCGACGCCGTCGGCGGTCCTGACATCGACCTCCTTCTCGACCACGGGCGCGGCCGCACGCGCTGAGCCGGCCGCGCCGGCGGCGGCGACGGTCATCAGGCCGAAGGCCCGGCGGGAGACCCTGGGGTCCACGATCAGGCCGGGGTGGATGTCGTCGTCGCACATGGCGGGCTGCTCCTGCGGCTGCACTCTGGGATAACAAAGATAGACGTAAACCGTATGACGGGAAGACGGCCTCTCGACTACCCTTGCGGAAGGGCTGGAACCTTGACCCCAAGGCGCGCTGATAGACTCGCCACAGGATCGGAGACGCCCATGCCCAGCCCGCTCGCCCCGCTCGACGAGAGCCGCACCAGTCCGTTCTACGAGCCGCACCACAAGGCCTGGCGTGAAACGCTGCGACGCTGGGTCGAGGCGGAGATCATGCCGTTCGTCAACGACTGGGACGAAGCCGGCGAGTTTCCGCGCGAGCTGTACAAAAAGGCCTCGGACGTCGGGCTGCTGCGACTGGGCTGGCCCGAAGAGTACGGCGGCGTGGCGACCGACCCCTTCATGTCGATCATCACCAGCCAGGAGATGGCCCGCCACGGCGCCGGCGGGGTCAACGCCAGCCTGATGAGCCACGGCATCGGCCTGCCGCCGATCCGCCGCATGGGCAGCCAGGAGATGAAGGACCGGATCATCCCGCAGGTGCTGTCCGGCGAGAAGATTTCCGCCCTTGCCATCACCGAGCCCACAGGCGGCTCCGACGTCGCCAACCTGAAGACCACCGCCCGCCGCGACGGGGACGAATGGGTCGTCAACGGCAGCAAGATGTACATCACCAGCGGCATGCGCGCGGACTTCTACACCGTCGCCGTGCGCACCGGCGGGGACGGCGCCGGCGGCGTCTCCCTGCTGCTGATCGAGCGCGAGCGCGAGGGATTCAGCCGCCAGCCGCTGAAGAAGCAGGGCTGGTGGGCGTCCGACACGGCCCAGCTGTTCTTCGACGATGTGCGGGTACCGGCCGAGAACCTCATCGGCCAGGAGAATATGGGCTTTTCCGGGATCATGCAGAATTTCAACGGCGAGCGGATCGGCATGACCGCAGGGGCGATCGGCTTCTCGCGGGTCTGCCTCGAGGACGCCATCGACTGGGCCCGCGACCGCAAGACCTTCGGCAAGCGCCTCGCCGACCACCAGGTGATCCGCCACAAGCTGGCGGACATGTACAAGCGCATCAACGCCACCCAGGCCTGGCTTGAGACCCTCGCCTGGCGGATCCAGAACGGCGAGTCGCCGATCGCCGAGATTGCGCTGCTCAAGGTTCAGGCGACCGAGACTATGGAATACTGCGCCCGCGAGGCGATGCAGATCATGGGCGGGGCCGGCTACATGCGCGGCAGCCGGGTGGAGCGGATCTACCGCGAGGTGCGGGTCAACGCGATTGGCGGCGGCAGCGAGGAGATCATGCGCGACCTCGCGGCCCGGCAGATGGGGATCTGAATTCCTGCCCAGCCTCTGACTTTCCTCTCCCGTAGGGAGAGGGGGACCATGCGGAGCATGGTGGA
>CAZISF010000123.1:0-248 GCA_964541915.1 uncultured Caulobacter sp. | reverse complement strand
CGCGGCGTCCAGCAGGCTCGTGACATCCAGGGTCAGCAGCAGTGGAAGTTCCGCGCCGCCGGCCCCTGCCGCCGCCACGACGAGCAAGACCGTTGCGGCGACGGCCAGCATCCGGCTGGCTGACAAGGTCGCAAGTCGATCGACCCATTGGTCAAGGAGAGTGCGTCCCGATGGGGTTCGGGCTCGTCCGGCCATCCACAGGCAGGCCATGACGCCAAGCAGGATTGATATCATCGGCGGGGGTCCTC
>CAZISF010000122.1:3038-9629 GCA_964541915.1 uncultured Caulobacter sp. | reverse complement strand
GTCCCGGAAGACAGCCTCAATCTAGCAGCGTTCAAACAAACAAGGGGGTCACCCGCGATCCGGGCGGACCCCCTCCACCACGCTTCGCGTGGTCTCCCTCCCCCAATGGGGAGGATTTTAGCGCCCGTCGACCCAGTTGCCGTGGAAGCCGAGCGGCACGCGGCGCGGGACGTTGGCGCGGGCGATCGGGCCCTTGTCCATCGCCTGGGCGTCGAACACCACGAAGTCGCTGCGGGCCTCGCTGGCCAGGAACTGCACCGCCACGATCCAGCCGTCGCCTTCCGGCGCGTCGGGTGAGTGGGGCACGAAGACCGGCTCGGAAATGGCATCGCCCGCGCCGCTGACCCAGTCGGTCCGCTTGCGGGTGGTCAGGTCGATGTGGCTCAGGCCATTGGTGCGGATGTCGCCCGGCTTGGCCGTCTGGCTGGAGAACCAGCCGTGACGGTTGGCCTTGAAGGTGAACCGCTCGTCGTAGCGCGGGAACTCGCCGGCCAGGTCGTCGAGCTGCTCTTCCTTGATGGCGTCCGAGTCACTGTTCAGGTCGAAGGTCCAGCGCACGAGATAGGCCCCGGCCTGCTGGCCGCGGCTGCCGTCGGCCAGCGGGAACAGCGGCGCGACCGCGTACTTCATGACGTCGGCGACGATTTTCCCGTCCTCGTCCCAGGCGTTCATGACGTGGAACACGTAGCAGGCGTCGGTCTGGAACCAGCGGATGCTGTCGACCGCCGCGTCACGGGCCATGACGCCGACCAAGGCAGGCTTTTCAGGCTCCCAGGCGAACGGCGGCAGGCCCTTCATCGCCCGGTCCATGCTGCCGCTGAGCGGCAGGATAGGGAACAGGACGTGGCTGCTCGTGACCATGAAGTCGTGGATCATCGAGCAATAGGGCGCCTGGAAAGTATCGCGGCGCTTGAGGGTTCCGTCGGCGCCCATGACGCCGTAGCTGACGTTCGGCGAGAAGGGCATCGGGGCGTCGGCGTAGCCGAAGAACACCAGGTCCTTCGTCACCGGGTCTTCCTTCGGGTGGGCCGTGACCTTGCCGCCGAAGGCCTGGTAGCCGCGCGGTTCCAGCGAGTCCGGATCGAGGCCGAACGGCTGGTGCCCTTCCTCGAGCGCCATCAGGCGGCCGCCATGCCAGATGATGTTGGTGTTGGCGACGCCGGAGTCGACCTTGCCGAACACCTCGGGGTCGGTGGTCATCGGGTTGCCGAAGGTGCCGAACAGCGATTTGCCGGCCTTGTTCTCGGCTTCCCACTTGGGCGTGCGGACATAGCGGTTGCGGTAATGGACCTTGCCGTCCGCGACCCAGAAGCCGTGCACCATGCCGTCGCCGGCGAACCAGTGGTGGTTGGGGTCGCGCGGCTCGAACTGCGGATTGGGGCCGATGCGATAGAGGGCGCCGCGCAGGCCGGCGGGAATCTCGCCCTCGACGGTCAGCTCGAAATCGTCCTCCGATCGCAGGGGGGCGAAGGCCCCCGCCAGATACGGGTTCACGCGCACGTCACGGTCCATTTCGGCCTCCCGGCGTCTCTTTGTTATTTACGTCGTAAATTTATGCGACCGATCTCCGGACTTGGCAAGCGCCGTTTCTCAGGGCCCGATGGCGGCTATCAGCGGGGAGACGGAATGGGCACGGATCTGGGCGTCATCGAGGGCTACTACGGTCGGCCCTGGTCGTGGGCGGAACGGGCCGAGCAGGTCTCCTTCCTCGCCCCGCATGGCTATCGATTCTACATGTACGCGCCCAAGGCCGACGCCTTCCTGCGCAAGCGCTGGCGCGAGGAGCACCCGGCGGCTGAAACGGCAGCGCTGACCGCCTTCGCCGCCCATTGCCGGTCGCAAGGCGTGCGATTCGGGGTGGGGCTGAGCCCCTACGAGCTCTATCGCGACTTCGGGGACGTCGCGAAGGCGGACCTGGCCCGCAAACTGGCCTGGCTGGACGCCATCGGGGTCGATGACCTGGGCATCCTGTTCGATGACATGCGCGGCGATCTGCCGGATCTGGCCGAGACCCAGGTCGAGATCCTGCACTGGATCGCGGCGCGCACCCGGGCCAGCCGGGTCATCGTCTGCCCCACTTACTACACCGACGATCCGGTGCTGGACCGGTTCTTCGGCCAGCGGCCGGCGGGCTATCTGGAGGACTTCGGTGCGGCGCTCGATCCGGCCATCGGCGTGTTCTGGACCGGCGAGGAGGTCTGTTCGGCCGAATACAGCCCGGGGCATCTGGCGCGGGTTGAAGGGCAACTGCGCCGCAAGCCGATCCTGTGGGACAACTACCCGGTCAACGACGGCCCGCGGATGTCCAACTTCCTGCACCTGCGCGCCATGACGGGCCGCCCGGGCGCGATCGGCGCGCACCTCTCCGGCCATGCGGTCAATCCCGCCCTGCAGCCTGCGCTGTCGCGCATCCCGCTGCTCAGCCTGTCGGACAGCTATCGGCTGGGCGAGGCCTATGAGTACGGCGCGGCCACGGCGCAGGCCGCCGCCGCCGTACTGGGCGACGCACTCGGCGCCATGGTTCAGGGCCGCCTGCTGGTGCTCCAGCAGACCGGCCTCGACAGGATGGAGCCGGATACGGTCGCCTCGTTGCGGGCCCGGTTCGCCGCCTTCGACCATCCGGGCGCGCGGGAGATCGTCAGATTCCTCGACGGCGAATACCGCATCACCCGCGAGATGATGGCCGAAGAGGGCACCGGCTGATCAGGGCGTGCAGATGAAGCCCTGGTCCGGTGAAGCGGTGGCGTCGAGCACCTCGATGTAGGTCTTCGTCACCGCGTCCGGCCCGGTGCGGCGCTCGACATGCATCCAGCTTGCGGCGTGCTCGACGAACAGGGGCCAGGCCTGGCCGAAACGCTTCTCCAGACCGCCCGGACCCCAGTCCTGGCGGCGCTTGGTGATCTGGTCGGGGGCGAAGAAGAAGGCCGGCTTCGCGCCGGGCAGGTCGGCGAAGCTGGCCGGATCGGCGTCCCAGTGTGTGCTGCCCACGACACAGTCGTAGACCAGGTCCTCGCCGAACCGGTGGTGGACCGCCGCGCGGACACCGGCGTTGCCGGCGAAGTCGACATAGACGACAGGCCCCTCGACCGCGGCTCCGCCGAGGCCGGCGTACGGGATCACTTGGTCATAGCAGCCCAGGCTCTCGGTGAAGGCGACGTTGCCAGGCGAGGTCAGGCCGATGACCTGAACCGTGCCCCGCTTGTGCAGCAGGTGAGCCAGGCCGATGGCCGTCTTGCTCGACGCGCTCGACAGAACCACCGACTTCGCGCCGAACATGGCGTTGTCATCGAGCATGTCGTCGATGACGAACGAGGTCATGAACAGCGGGAAAAGCAGGGACTGCTGGTCCTCATGCGCCTCGATGCCGTCCACGGCGCGGTATGAA
Source organism: uncultured Caulobacter sp. (assembly GCA_964541915.1). Classification (GTDB taxonomy): domain Bacteria; phylum Pseudomonadota; class Alphaproteobacteria; order Caulobacterales; family Caulobacteraceae; genus Caulobacter. The sequence goes on along the minus strand of CAZISF010000122.1, from coordinate 6,244 downwards.
TTGTAGGGCGGCGCCAGCTCCGACCGCCAGGGCGCGGTCTCGAAGAAGCCGCCGGCCGTCTTGCGCGGCGTCGCGGTCATGTGGGTCGACATCGGCACATAGCCGAAGAACCGCTGGCCGACGGCGAACTCCGGGTGGCGGCTCTCCTCAACCACGGCATAGCCCCAGACCGGCACCCGGCCCCAGCCTTCCGGCGCCGGGTAGAACTTCCAGTAGCCCATGCGCTCGCCGAACACGGCGTAGGTGATGTTGTTGGCCGTCAGGGCGAAGGACTCGACCTTCAGCCGGATGTCGCCATCGGCCAGCGGGCCAAGCGGGGCGGCGTCCACGCGGGTCTGGTGCAGATCAGTCTTGCCGACGAGAAAGTCCCAGGCTTGCGCGGTCATGTCCCGTGTCCTTGCATGATGTTGAGCGTACACTGTAAATCTGCCTGACCGTCCGAGTCCAACCCTCCATGCCCCGACTGCTGTCAGATACTGACGTCGCCGACTTCCGCGAGCGCCTGATCGCCGCGGCGGAGCGGCTGTTCGGCGAGCGGGGGCCGGACGGGGTGACGATGCGCCAGCTGGCGGCCGAGCTGGGCGTCAGTCCCATGACCCCCTATCGCTATTTCAAGGACAAGGACGCGATTCTGGCGGCCGTGCGCGCCAGCGGCTTCGACCGATTCGCTACCGCGCTTGAGGACGCGACCGCAGGCATGTCCGATCCGCGCCATCAGTCGGAGGCCACGGGGCGCGCCTATGTTCGGTTCGCGCTCGGCAATCCGGACGCCTACCGGCTGATGTTCGATTTCGCGCAGCCGAACGAGTCCGAATACCCCGAGCTGGTCGAGGCCTCGGCCCGGGCGCGGACGATGATGGCGCGGCACGCGGAAGCGCTGGTGGCGTCCGGCGAAGCGCGCGGCGATCCAATGATGATCGCTCATATGCTCTGGGCGGCGCTGCACGGCGGGCTGGTGCTGCAGATGGCGGGAAAGCTGTCGCCGGAGATCGACCCCTCGGCCCTGCGCCGCCAGGCCTTCGAGGCGATCCTGCGGGGATTGCGGCCGGACGCTTGACGGTCGCTGGGGAAGGTTGCGTCCTTCGACACGGACGCTGCGCGTCCTGCTCAGGATGACGTGCATTTGTGTACGTCATGGTGAGCAGCGCCGAAGGCGCGTGTCGAACCACGCACGAACGCACGGAGACCACAATGACCCAGCCCAAACCCTTCACCGTCGACTGGTCCGAGACCGAGGTGCGCCGGGTGCTGGATCAGGTGCGGCACTATCCCTGGCCGCCGGCGCCGGCGGTTGACGACGGCTGGCTGTACGGGTGTGACGCGGCCTTCCTCGAAGAGACCTGTGCGTACTGGGCCGACCACTACGACTGGAAGGCGGCGGTCGCCGAGCTGAACCGGTTCCCGCAGTTCACCGCCCGGGTCGAGGATTTCGACCTGCACTTCGTCCATGTGGTCGGCGAGGCGGGCGGCAAGCGGCCGCTGCTGCTGACCCACGGCTGGCCGGGCAGCCACTACGAATTCTGGGCGAGCATTGACAAGCTGGCCTTCCCGAGCCGGCACGGCGGCAAGGCCGAGGACGCGTTCGACGTCGTGGTTCCGAGCCTTCCCGGCTTCGGCTTCTCGTCCAAACCGACCCGGCCGATCGGCCAGCGGGCCACGGCGCGGATGTTCAACACCCTGATGACCCAGGTGCTCGGCTACGACCGGTATCTGGCCCAGGGCGGCGACTGGGGCGGGCTGGTGACGTCCTGGATCGGCTTCGACCACGGCGCCCATGCGAAGGCGATCCATCTCAACATGATCGGCTTCCGGCCCAAGGGCGGTCCGCAGTCGCCGGAGGAGATCGCCTGGCTGCAGCACAGCCAGATGATGATGCAGATGCTCGGCGCCTATTTCGGCCTGCAGGCATCCAAGCCGCAGTCGCTGGCCTGGCTCGGCGCCGGCAACCCGGTCGGGCAGGCTGCCTGGATCCTCGAGCGGTTCCATGACTGGTCGGACCTGCGGACCAAGCCGCTGATCGGCGCCTACACGCGCGACCAGCTGCTGACCAACATCATGATCTATGTGATGACCGGCAGCTTCACCACCGGCGCCTGGTACTACCGCGGCCTGATGGAAGAGGGCGGCATCGCGGCCATGGAGGGCCAGCGCTGCGAGACTCCGACGGCCTTCGCCAACTTCCCCGGCGAGCCGCTGTACAAGGCGCCGCCGCGCAGCTGGGCCGACCGCGCCTACAACATCACCCGCTGGACCGACATGGCCCGCGGCGGCCACTTCGCCGCGATGGAGGAGCCGGATTTGTTCGTGGCGGATGTGCGGGAATGGGCGCGGGAGGTCTGATGGGGACACGTACCTGCGGTACATGCCCCCTAGGCTTCCGCCTTCGGCTTCAGCAGCACCAGCGCCACCAGGCTCAGCGCGCAGGCGGCGCTGAGGTAGAGACCCACGGGCGCGAGGCCGCCCTTGTTGGCCAGGTCCTGGGCGATCAGCGGGGTCATGCCGCCGCCGATGATGCCGCCGACATTGAAGGCCACGCTGGCCCCCGTGTAGCGCACCCGGGCCGGGAACAGGCCGGGCAGCCAGGCGCCGAGCGGGCCGTAGACCAGGCCCATCAGGATCATCGCCAGCGACAGGAATACGCCCACCAGCAGCAGCGATCCTGATCCCAGCATGGGCGCGAGGCCGAAGCCGGCCAGCACCGCCAGCACGCAGCCGACCATCAGCACCCGGCGCGGGTTGGCGGCGTCCGACCAGTAGCCGGCCCAGATGATGCCGCCGGCCATGAACAGGATCGCCACCAGTTGCACGCCGAGGAAGGCCTCGCGGCTGTAGCCCAGCGTCTTCGTGCCGTAGCCGAGGGCGAAGGCGGTGGAGATGTAATAGATGCAGAAGCAGGCCACGACGCCGAAGGTCCCGCCGAGCACCTCGCGCCAGTTGGTCCGCATCACCTCGCCGAGCGGCACGGACGGCGGCGGCGCTTCTTCCAGCGCGGCCTTGAAGGCGGGCGTCTCGGTCAGGCTCAGCCGCACCCACAGGCCTATCGCCACCAGCACAGCGCTGAGCAAGAACGGAATGCGCCAGCCCCAGGCGAGGAACTGGTCGGGCGACAGGATCAGCCCGAGGATCAGGAACAGGCCGTTGGCGCAGAGGAAGCCGACCGGGGCGCCGAGCTGCGGGAACATGCCGAAGCGGGCCTTCCAGCCCGG
>CAZISF010000122.1:0-2938 GCA_964541915.1 uncultured Caulobacter sp. | reverse complement strand
AACACCAGGGAGGCGGCCGTCGCGTAGATGTAGAAGTCGTAGAACTCCACCGCCGTACCGACGAGGCTGGCGGTGAGCACGCGCCGCGTGGCGGCTTTGTCGGTCATTATGGATCCCCCCGGCTTGCCTCTGGTTGCGGCCGGACTCTCGCCCGGTCAAGGCCGTCCTTCCGCCGCAATGGGGCGATTGTCTCCGGCGTCAGGATCCGGGGAGGACGAAAATGCGACTGGCCCTGCTGACACTGCTGTTCATGCTGGCCGTAGGACAGCCCGCAGCGGCCGACACCGCGTCCGATCTCGACCGCTACATGACCGCCCGCGCGGCGCTGGGTCAGTTCAGCGGCACGGTGATGGTGGTGAAGGGCGACGCGGTGCTGCTGGAGAAGGGATACGGCTACGCCGACGTCGGCGCGCGTATTCCGGCGACGGCAGCCACCCGCTATCCCGTCGCGTCCCTGACCAAGGCCGTCACGGCGCTGGCCATCCTGCGTCTCCGCGACGCCGGCAAGCTCTCCCTCGACGACTCCGTCTGCCGGTTCGTCAACCCCTGTCCGGACGCCTGGAAGCCGGTGACTCTCGCCATGCTGGTCCACCACACGTCCGGTGTGCCGGACTATGAGGCGCGGCTGGAGCTGGGCTCGGCCGCTTATCTGGCCTTCATGAGCGCGCCGGACAGCGCCGCCAGGATCATCGCCGACGCTCGCGGCCGGCCACTCGACTTTCCGGCCGGCAGCGACTTCGCCTACAGCAATACCGGCTACATTCTTCTCGCGGCGGTCATCAGCCGGGCGTCCGGGCGACCCTACGCCGACAACATCCGCGACGCGGTGCTGCGGCCGGCAGGCATGGCGCGGGCGGGATTGGGCGGCGCGAAGGACCTCGCCCTGCCGATCGCTGACGGACCGGGGCACAGCAGCGCCGACATCGCCGCCGGCCTGTCTCTGGAGACGATGATGCGCGCGGATATCCCGGCGCTCGATCTAGCCGGCGACCATGGCGACGCGGCGCTGTTCGCCACCGCCCGCGACCTCCAGGCGATGCTGATGACCATCAGGACCACGGCAGGTGACGAAGCGTTCCGGCCGGAAGGTCCCGGCCGCTACGGCTTCGGCTGGCAGATCGGCCAGGGCTTTGGTCAACCGCAGGTCAGCCACAACGGTATCCTGCCGGGCTACGTTTCGCGCGTGGCCTGGTATCCGGACTCGGGTGTGACCGTCATCGTGCTGAGCAACCTGGATTTCGCGCGGTTCACGGCGATCGAACGCGATCTGACCGCCATCACCCTTGGCCAGCCGTGGGACTTGCCAATGCGCCATCGGGTCTCGGCGATTCCGGCCGAACGTCTGACCGGGCTGGTCGGAGACTACCGGCTGGCCAGCGGCACGATTCTGACGGTCAGCCAGGGCGAGACCGGACTGACCCTGTCCATGACCGGTCGATTCACTGCCGGTCTGCTTCCCGAGGACGACAACCGTTTCTATACGCCGTTCTTCGAAGGCGTCGCGACCTTCGAGCGGGACGCGGCAGACAAGGGCGTTCGCCTGCGGGTGCATTATCAGGGTGAGGACCGGATAGTCGCCGAGGCGGTCGCCAAGGGCTGAGGCGCGCGTGGCGTGGTCTGTGCTATAGCCGCCCCATGACCAATACCCCCCAGACCCCCGCCGAGAAGATGAAGGCCATTCTGGCCGCCAAGCAGGGCGGCGCCGCCCGCGCCGGGCAGGGGCCAGGTGCGACCGGCGGCAAGGCGGGCGAGGCGCTGGCCGCCGCGCGATCTTTCTCGCAATCCAGGCCGGCCCCGCGGAAGTAATCGCCATGGCCCGTTATGACTTCGCCTCCGACAACGTCGCTGGGGCCATGCCCGAGGTGATCGACGCCCTGATCGCGGCCAACGCTGGCGTCGCCTCCGGCTATGGGACCGACCATGTCAGCGCCCGCGCGGCCGACCTGATCCGGGCCGCTCTCGATGCTGACGCCGACATCCGGTTCGTCGCTTCGGGCACTGCCGCCAACGCCCTGTCCTGCGCCGTGCTGGCCCAGCCGCACGAGGCGGTGCTGGCCCATGAACATGCCCACATCCTGACCGACGAGACCGGCGCGCCGGGCTACTTCGGCGCCGGCGTGGGGCTGATCGGCCTGCCGGGCGCCAGCGGTCGCATCGATCCGGCGGCGCTGACCGAGGCGCTGGCCCAGCCGGAGGTGTCTTACCGCCAGCCGGCGGCGGCCCTGTCGCTGACCAACACCACCGAATACGGCACGGTCTGTTCGGTCGAGAGCTTCAAGTCCCTGATCGATCCGGTGAAGGCGCGGGGCTATGGCGTGCACCTCGACGGCGCGCGGCTGGCCAACGCCGTGGCGGCCGGGTTCGACCTGAAAGCCATCCCGAAACTCGGCGTCGATATCCTGATCATGGGCGGCACCAAGGCCGGCTCGACCCCGACAGAGGCCATCGTCCTGCTCAACAAGGGCCTCGCCCGCCGGTTCGACGCGCGGCTGAAACATGCGGGCCAACTGGTGTCCAAGGGCCGGTTCCTCGCGGCGCCGTGGATCGGCCTGCTGGAGACCGGCGCCTGGCAGACCCGCGCCGCTCACGCCAACGCCATGGCGCAGCGGCTGGCGGCGCTGATGCCGTTCCCGATCGTCCACCCGGTGGAAGCCAACGGCATCTTCGTCGAGATGGACCAGCCGACGCTGGACCGGCTCGCGGCGACCGGCTGGTTCGTCTACCGCTTCATCGACGGCACGGTGCGCTTCATGTGCAGCTGGGCGACGACGCCCGAGATGGTGGATGAGTTGGGCGAGGCGCTGAAGGCGGTGGCATAAATCCTCCCCATCGGGGGAGGTGGCTCGGCGAAGCCGAGACGGAGGGGGTCACCCGGAACGACGGCCGAAATCTGAGCGGACCCCCTTGTTTGTTTGAACGCTGCTAGATTGAGGCTGTC
>CAZISF010000121.1:0-9678 GCA_964541915.1 uncultured Caulobacter sp. | reverse complement strand
CGGATGTCAGGCGATGGGAAGAAGTGGCTGGGGAACTAGGACAAGCCGCTACAGCGCCTGAGAAGAATAAACTCACGTAAATTCAATAGCTAACGTGGCCCCACACCCTGGCTGCGGGCATTTTCGTAGCAGTTGGCGAGACACGACGTCTAAGTGATGGCTCTGCGAGCAATCCTTTGTGCGAGCGTAGAAATGGAGCTCGACTTGCGCACTTCATAAAACTGACTACACTCATATCTGATCAATGTCAGGTACCGGCCACGTGCCGGCACTCCGACATTCGACCGCAGGCAACGAGGCATCCCGCGATCAGACGGGACAGGGAGGAAACGATGACGGCGCGCACGGGACAGCAGTACCTGGACGGCTTGAAGGATGACCGGACGGTCTGGCTCGGCAACGAGAAGGTCGATGTCCTGACCCACCCGGCCTTCGCCGGTTCGCTGAAGGGCATGGCGGCCTATTTCGACTGGCAGCACGCGCACGCAGATGAGTGCCTGGTCGAGGACCCCGAGACTGGCAAGCCGATGAGCGCCAGCCTGATCGTGCCGAAGTCGGCGGAAGACCTGCAGCGCCGCCACCGGGCGTTCGACTGTTTCGCCCGCTATTCCAACGGCATGCTCGGCCGCACGCCCGACTATGTGAACGTCACCCTGGCCGGCTTTGTCGCGCGCAGCGATATCTTCAACGCCAAGGGCGACACGACCCATTCCGAACGACTGAAGCGGTTCTATCGCGAGGTGGTCGAGAAGGACCTGTCGCTGACCCACACCATCATCCACCCGGTGGTCGACAAGGGACTGCCGGACACCGAAGGGGTCAACGGCGAGATCGCCCTGCGCGTCGTGAAGCGAACCGAAAACAGCATCATCGTGCGCGGAGCCAAGATCCTCGCCACGCTCGGCCCGTTCGCTGACGAGCTGTTCGTCTATCCGGGCCAGCCGCAGCCTCCGGGGACCGATCCCGCCACCCTTCTGGCCTTCTCCATTCCGATGGGCACCAAGGGGCTGATCACCCTCTGCCGCGACCACTATGGCGTCGCGGGCGCCGCCGGCGACCGGCCGTTCTCCAGCCGGTTCGACGAGCAGGACGCCTTCATGATCTTCGACGATGTCGAGATCCCGCTGGAGCGGGTGTTCATCGACGGCGATCTCGACGTCTACAACGGCCTGATGCGGCACGGCTGGGCGGCCAACATCATGCAGCAGACCTGCATCCGCGCCGCCGTGAAGCTGGAGTTCGCCTATGAACTCGCCGCCCGCATGGCCAAGGCGACGGGCGCCGACAAGCGGCCCGACACAGCCTCGCTGCTGGGCGAGCTCTGGGGCTACGGCTGCCTGACCCGCTCGGCCGTCAAGGCGGCGGAGGCCGACTGCCGCGACTGGGGCAATGGCGCCGTCTTCTGCGACGACAAGCCCCTGCGGGCGCTGCGGGCGCAGATGCCGGGCTGGATGGTCCGGGCCAACGAGATCATCAAGGTCATCGGCTCGCACAACCTGCTGGCCACCGCCTCGCTGGACGCCATCGACAATCCGGAGATCGGCGGGCTGATCAACAAGTACATGCCCGGCGCCGGCGGCATGAGCGCCCGCGAGCGGGCCAAGCTGTTCCGCACGGCCTGGGACTTCGCGGGATCGGCCCTGGGCGCCCGCGCGGAACTGTACGAGCGGTTCTACCTGGCCAGCGCCCCGCGCAACTTCGCCCTGGACCACATGTTCGCCCAGATGGAACGGCCCTGGACCCAGGCGCCGGAAATGTGGGCCGCCATCGGCGTCGACTGACCGAAGACCAACAATCCGCAAGGGACGGAGAGACCCATGGCCATCGGCCCCAAGACACGAACCGTGGCCCTCTGGGCCTTCAAGATCCTCGTCGGCCTGCTGTTCGCTGCCGCCGGCGCCGCCAAGCTCGCCGGTGCGCCGATGATGGTGCAGGAATTCCAGGCCATCGGACTTGGCCAGGGGTTCCGATACCTCACCGGCATGGTCGAGATTGGGAGCGTTGTGCTGCTCCTCGTCCCGTCCACCAGCCGCTTCGGCGCCCTGGGCCTGGTCGGCATTTGTATCGGTGCCTTGGTCGCCCAGATCGCCGTCCTGCAGGGCGATCTGGTGCACGTCTTTGTGCTGCTGGCGGCTTCCGGGTTCCTGGCCTGGCGCGGCTTCGTGGGCGCCCGCGTCCGCTAGCGGGTTTCTGGCGGCCTCGGCGGCGCAATCCGCCGGGGCCTTCTGCTGCTTGGGGCGTCGACCGACGCGGCCCGTTGCAGCGCGGGTCTAGGCCCTGCGCGTCACCACAGCGATCGTCAGGCGGGCCACGCAGGTCGGCCGGCCCTGGTCGTCGCGTATCTCGATCCCCCAGACCTGACTGGTCCGGCCAAGGTGGAACGGCCTCACCACGCCGGTCACGTAGCCCTCTGACGCAGACCGGAGGTGGTTGGCGTTGACCTCCTGACCCACGCAGTAGGCCCTGTCGCGGTCGACGCAGAGATTGGCCGCCACGCTCGCGAGGGTTTCCGCCAGCACGACGGAAGCGCCGCCGTGGAGGATGCCCATGGGCTGGCGGGTGCGGGCGTCGACCGGCATGCGTCCCTCCAGCCAGTCGGGACCGAAGGCGGTCATCTCGATGCCGAGATGGCCGTTGATGTCGCCGGCGTGGCGCGCGTTCAGGGCGTCCAGATCGACGCCCGCAAACCAGATCGTCCCGCTCATACCTTTTCCGGCGTGAAGGTGACCGGCAGGCGGGTGATGGCGTTGAACCAGATCGACCGCAGCCAATGGGGCTCCTCGCTGGGCTGCAGATCGGGCATGCGGGTCACCAGCGCCTTGAGCAGCGCGTGCAGCTCCATACGGGCCAGGCCCGCGCCGATGCAGACATGGGGGCCGGTGCCGAAGGCGAGATGTTTGCGGGCGTTGGGCCGGGTGATGTCGAACACGTGGGGGTTTTCGAACACCTCGGGGTCCCGGTTAGCCGCCGCGTAGCTCATGTAGATCTTGTCGCCCTTCCTGACCGGCCGGCCGCCGATCTCAGTGTCGACCGTGGCCGTCCGACGGAAGTTCGTGGTGGTCGAACTGAAGCGCAGCACCTCCTCGATGGCGTTTTCCAGATGCGCGTCCACGTCGCTCCGGAGCAGCGCGTATTGCTCGGGATGGGCGTTCATCAGCTGGATGAAGTGAGCCGCTGTGCTGCGCGTGGTCTCATGCCCGGCGACCGCGAAGACGACGAAGAACATATTGATGTTCATCGGGTTCAGCCCGAGCGTCTGGTCGTGAACCATCAGGCTCATGAGCGAGCCGTCCGGCTCTCGCCGCTTCTGTTCGGCCACTTCCTGGGCCAGGGCGAACAGGTGCAGCGCCGGGTCGACATCATGGGCGCCGTGGGTCTCGACATCGGCCATGGCGTTGCCCAGCTCGACCACACGCTCGCGCATCGCCTCGGGAATGCCCATCAACTCGCAGAAGGTATAGACGGGCAGCTTCGAGGCGACATCGAAGACGAACTCGCAGCCCCCCTTGCCGGCGATGTCATCGACGATCTGGCCGGCGACCCGCTCGATCTCCGGCGCCAGCGCCTTGAGGGCCTTGGGCGAGAAGGCCGGCGTCAGGAGCCGCTTGACTGGGGCGTGGTCGGCCGGCGCCATGCCCATGAAGTTGGCGCGGTGACGCTGCAGCTCTTCCTCATCCAGATCCCAGATGACGAACCCCTCGTCATGGGAGCTGAACCGCTCCTGGTCGCGCGAGACGTCAAACACATCCTGATAGCGGGTCAGGACCCAGAACCCCTTGGTCATCGCCGAGTGGGGAATGTCCGGCGCATAGGACGCCGTGGGCGGGTTCCAGTGCACCGGGTCGGTCTCGCGCCACAGGTCGAACAGGGCGTGCGGCGGCCCCTTCTCCGAAGGGAAGATGTCGGGGTCCAGGATGTTGGCGTCTGCCGGCCAGGATTTCATGGTCTTTGCCTCAGGTGCGCGGCGGAAACTGGCCGAGCGCCACGCGCCAGACCGCCTCGGTGTTGGTTGGCTGGTGACCGACCTGATGGGTCGGCGCCGGCGTCTCCTGGACAGTGTTGCTGAGGCGGCCGATGCCGGTGACCTCAACCTCGACCACGTCGCCGGGCTGCATCGGCCGGGAGTTGGCCGGAGTGCCGGTCAGGACCACGTCGCCGGGCAGGAAGGTGATGTGCCGCGACAGGTCGGCCATGATGTAGGGAATGTCGAAGGTCATCTCGCTGACCGGACCATCCTGCACCACCTTGCCGTTGATGTAGGTCCGCACGCTGGACTCGCGGATGTCGACGCCGCGTACGATGCCCGGTCCGATCGGACAGAAGCCGTCCTGACCCTTCACCCGCAGCATCGAGCCGGCGTCGGTGTCGCGGAAATCCTGGGCGCCGACGTCATTGGCGACCGCGAACCCGGCGAGATAGTCCCAGACTTCGTCCGGGCCGACGTTGCGCATCGGCTTGCCGACGATGGCGGCGATCTCGCCCTCGTAGTTGAGATACTGGCAGTCCGCCGGCCGGTTCAGCTTGCCGCGATGGGCGTTGAGCGTCGTCAGCGGCTTCTGGAAGTAGGTCGGGGTCTTCAGCGGCGGGGCCTGGAACTCGACCCGGCGGGACTCGTAGTTCAGGTGGATGCAGATGATCTTGGTCGGATCGCACGGCGGCAGATAGATGGCATCCGCCTCCGAGGTGGTGCGGCCGTCGCCGAGGCGCAGAACCTCGCCCTCCGGCCGAACCCAGGTGGGCGTGCCCTCGAACAGGATGCGGCGCCATTCCTCGCGCGGGCCAGTGAGTACGGACATGCTTTTTCTCCAGAAGGCTTGAGGGTCAGGCGGCGACGTGCACGCGCCCGTACTGGCCCGCCAGGTAGGCGAGCGGGGTGTCGTCGCGGCGCTCGAAGTGTTCGACCTGGCCGAGGTAGACTTCGTGGTCTCCTGCCCGGGTCACGGTCGCGATGGTGCATTCAAAGACGGCCGAGGCGTTCTCGATGACAGGCGCGCCGCCGAGGCCGTCGCGGATCGGCACGCCCTGCAGGCGCCGGTCAAGGGGCCGGGCCAGATCGCCGAGCAGGGACCGCTGGTCTTCGGACAGGATGCTGACCGCGAAGGACGGGGCGGCGGCAAAGACCGGACGGCTCCGCGCCGCCAAGCCGAGGCACCAGAGCACCATCGGCGGCGTCAGCGAGACCGAGGTGAAGGAGTTGATCAGCAACCCCGCCGCCTCACCGTCCGGCGTGCGCGCCGCAACGAAGGCGACGCCCGTCGGAAAGCGGCCCAGGGCGTGGCGATACTCGCGCGCACGGTCCTCACGGGCCGATGGAAGCCCATCGACTGCTGTCATGGATGTCATCCTCCTGCGACCCGGCTCGCGCCCGGGCGCGTCCAGCGGCTCAGGCCGGGACCATGAAGCCCTTCATGGTCCCCGGGACCGGCGCATGACCGAAGGCGTCGCGCTGGTAGTATTCCGACTGATGCACCGCCGGGCGGCCACCCCAGCCGATCTCGCTCAGGAAGCCTGACGGGTTCTTGAAGTAGAACGAGAACATCTGGTCGTTGGCGTGGCTGCCCGGCTCGATGATGATCGGCAGGCCCGCCTGTTTGACGAGGTCGTGGGCCAGGCCGACGTCGGCCATCTGCTCCACTTCCATCATGATGTGATTGACCCGCTTCTCGCCCGGACCGGCGAAGGCGAAGGTGTGCTGACGCTCGTTGCAGTGCATGAACATCAGCGGGATCGGACCCGGCGCGCCGGGAACGTCCAGCTTGTATTCAATGCCGCCGCGCATCCCGAGGAGGCGGTAGAAGGCGTAGTTCTCCTCCAGACTGGCCTTCGTCGACTGCATCACGTGGCCAAGCCCGCCCGGACCCGTCTTGAACGGTCCATGCATGCGGTGGCCCGGATGGAAGGGCTTGTCGAACTGCACCAGCGGACCGTGGAAGATCTCCACGGCGTAGCCGTTGGGATCGGTCAGCGCCATGACCGCGAGCACCCCGCGCGCCACCGCTTCGGCATCGGACAGGACGGTGACCGAAACACCGCCGTCACGCAGCTGGGCTGCCATTTCGATGAACTCGTCTTGCCCTGCGACGCGCAGGCCGGTGACCTTCAGATCGTCGGAACCGTCCTCGATCAGGGTAATCCGGTGATGCCAGTAGTCCATGCGCAGCCAGCAGCGGTCCGGCGCGCCGCTTTCGACAACCTCCAGGCCCAGCACATTGGCGGCGAAGCCCTTCCAGGCGGCGAGATCGCTGACGCCAAGGGTCAGGTATCCAAGCTCGGTGACTGAAGCCATGTTACGCCGCCTTTCCTGAGAAGGAGCCCTTGCGGACCGAGATGTTCTTGATGTCGCTGTAGAAATCGAAGCTCCATGTCCCGCCCTCGCGGCCGATGCCGGAGTTGCGGCTGCCGCCGAAGGGCGCCGCCAGATCACGGATGAAGAAGCAGTTGACCCACAGGGTGCCGGCGACGACTTGGGAGGCGATGCGCATGGCGCGGGCCTCGTTCTGGGTGAACAGCACCCCGGCCAGGCCGTACTTGGTGCCGTTGGCCGCAGCGATCACTTCGTCGTCGGTCTCGAAGGTCTGCCAGGTCAGGACCGGCCCGAAGACCTCCTGCTGGGCGATCTCGGACGCCGGGTCGACGTTGGCGAACAGGGTCGGCTGGAAGTAGAGGTCGCCGAAGTTGGCCGGCGAGCCGCCCCACAGGGCCTCGGCGCCGTCCGCCTTGGCCCGCGCCACAAAGCCCGCGACGCGGTCGAAGTGTTCCCGGGTGATCAGCGGGCCGACGCGGGTGGCCGCGTCGCGCGGGTCGCCCACGACCATGTGGCCGGCGGCGTCACGCACCTTGGCGAGGAACACCTGCTCGATCGACTTCTCGACCAGCACCCTCGTGCCCGCGAGGCAGACCTGGCCGGCGTTCATGTACTGGCCGGCGACGGTCTGGGCGGCGGCGTCGAGATCGGCGTCAGCGCAGACGATGAAGGGCGACTTGCCGCCCAGTTCCGAGCTCATGGCGGTGATCGAGCGGGCGGCGGCCTGACCGATCAGCTTGGCCGTCGCTGTCGAGCCGGTGAAGCTGATGCGGTCGAGATCGGCATTGTTGACGAGGGCGTCGCCGGCGGTCTCGCCCATGCCCTGCAGCACGTTCAGCACCCCGGCGGGAATGCCGGCGGCATGGGCGATGTCGGCCATCAGCGAGCAGGTCATCGGCGCCCACTCCGGCGGCTTGACCACCACCGTGTTGCCAGCGGCGAGCGCCGGGCCGACCTTCCAGGTGGTCAGCATCAGCGGCGCGTTCCACGGCGTCACCAGCGCCGAGACGCCGGACGGGTCGTAGCGGACGTGGTTGACCACCTCGGAGGAGTCGATCACGTGGTCCTGCAGGGTCAACGCCCAGTCGGCGAAGAACTCGATGTTCTGGGCCGCGCGGGGGATCACCCGGTGCGTATTGCCGGCCAGCAGCGAGCCATTGTCCATGGTCTCGACGGCGGCGAGGTCCCTGGCCCGCTCGCGGATGCCATCGGCGAACCGCTTGAGGTAGGGAAGCCGCCCCTCCGGTCCGAGCGCCGCCCAGGCCGGGAAAGCCCGGCGCGCGGCGTCGACCGCCTGATCAGCCTCGGCCTTGCCGCCCGACGCGACGTTCGCCAGGTGTGAGCCATCGACCGGCGACAGGTTCTCAAACCGCTCCGACGAAGAGACGCGGCGTCCGTCGATCCAGTGATCGGTCGAGACCTCTACGCCCGCGACTGTAGCTGTGTTGCTGGCCACTCTTCGTCCTCCCTGGCGCGCAGCTCTGCGGCTGCGTCTTCGCGTCAGGCCGGATCGACACTGACGGTCTTCATTTATGACTACAGTCAGTTTATAGAGGAGTCCGTCGCCGTCAACCCCGCTCGGCACGGCGATGGGAAATGGTCGCGCCGGCCGCATTGACTTTGGACCGGCAAGCCCGAAAGGGTTGGTCAGACGAGCGTGAGCCGGAGGTCGGAAACAGGTGGCTGGACAGCGGAAAGCGCAGAGCGCCATGAGCGACACCCCGGACGCCTCGGCGCCCCGCGTCGGCCGGCGGGAGCGCAACAAGCAGGAGAAGCTGGCGCGGATCGTCGGGGCCGCCCGCCAGCTGTTCCGCGATCGGGGCTTCGCCGAAACGACCACCCAGCAGATCGCCGAGGCCGCGGACATCGGCACCGGCACCCTGTTCCTCTACGCGCGCTCCAAGGAAGACCTGCTTGTTCTGGTGTTCAGCGACGAGATGCTGGAAACGGCTCGCGTCGCGTTCGCCAACGTGGAGCCGGATGCGCCGCTGCTGGACCAGCTGATGCAGGTCTTCTCGTCCATGCTGGCCTACCATGAGCGCGATCCGGACATCGCCCGGCTGCTGCTGAAGGAAGTGATGTTCCCCGATGTCATCGGGCGCAGCGCCAACATCACCGAGCTGCTCGATGTGATTTTCGCCGGTCTCGCCGACCTGGTGGTCAGGGCGCGGTCCGCCGGAAAGTGTCACCAGGAGGCCCCGCCCTTGATGATCGCCGAGAACCTGTTCGCCAACTACTATCTGGATCTGCTCGGTCGCATGGGCGGACGGACGACGGCGGCGCAGTTCCAGACGCGCCTGCGGCAACACCTGGCGATCACCATCAACGTCCCGGCCTGAGGGTCCGGGCGCACCTGGCCGCCCGATCTATATTGACCCTAGTCATTTATGATGACACTCATTTCATAAGCGCCGCCGCTCGCGAGCGGGCTGTGAACACGGGGAGGATCAGGCTTGTCACTCAAGACCCGCTGGGCGGCCGGCGAAGCAACCCTGGGCGCCTGGTGCATGATGCCCGGCGCGATGTCCGCCGAGGTGCTCGGCAAGGCCGGGTTCGACTGGGTGCTGATCGACATGCAGCACGGCTGCATGGACTACGAGACCGCGCTGTCGATGATCCGCGCCGTCGACCTGAGCGCCGCCGTCCCGATCGTCAGGGTCCCGTGGAATGATCCCGGCATCATCGGGCGGGTGCTGGACGCCGGGGCGCTGGGCGTCGTCATCCCGATGATCCAGTCCGCCGCCGACGCCCGTCGCGCGGTCGACGCCTGCCTCTATCCGCCGGCCGGCAGCCGCAGCTTCGGCCCCGTCAGGGTCGGCCTGCGGGATGGACCTGGCTACTTCGCCACCGCCAACGCGCGGGTAGCGGTGATCCCGATGATCGAGACCGCCCAGGCGCTGGAAGAGGTCGAGGAGATCGCCCGCACCCCCGGCGTCGACGCCCTGTTCGTCGGCCCGTTCGACCTGTCGATCGCGCTCGGCCTGCCGCCGGGCGACAATGACGGCGAGCCAGTATTCGACGCGGCCATCGCCCGGGTCGCCGCCGCCGCCAAGGCCGCCGGCGTCGCCACGGCCGTCCTGTCCAACGCGAAGGTCGCGCCGCTGCGGCTGAAGCAGGGCTTCCAGATGGTCTCCGTCGTCACTGACATCAACGCCCTGACCATGGCCGCCCGCGCCGACCTGGACACCGTCCGCCGCGCCACCGCTCCCGGAGAGACCCATGCTTGATCAGGCCACCCGCGCGAAGATCGTCGAGGATCTGATCGGGACCTATGAGACCCGCCAGGGCCTGCCTTTGCTGTCGAAGGGCTATCCCGGCATCGAGGTCGAGGACGCCTACCGCATCCAGGAAGCCTTCGTGGCCCGCCGGGTCGC
>CAZISF010000120.1:0-9688 GCA_964541915.1 uncultured Caulobacter sp. | reverse complement strand
TAGGAAATATAATGGTCAGGACAGCGAAATCAGCGCCTTACTTGGGAAATGTGGGTTCAAACTCGATTGGCTGGTCGGCCGCGTCGATCGGTGTCCCATAAACGCCATATCGAAACGCGGTCGAGCCTGGGTCTATCGCGGCCAGTTCCTTCATGCGCCGCACGATCCAGGCGGGAACGTCCTGCCCGTATCGCTCCTTCACCATCACCACGAATCTGTCGGTGAGGGCGATCAGGTCGTGAACCCGCTTCGCGTCGGGCATCGCGGCCTTGAGAATGAGTTCGCAGGAATGGCGATAGAGAAACAGCGCTGCGTTACCGATCCGATAGTCGGCGATGCGCTTGTCCTTGATCGCGTCCACCAGCTCGTTGGCGGCGGCGAAATATTCCTCCGCAAGGGATGCGGCATTGGCCTGCATCATCCCGCCAAGGGCGAAACCGTGCGGCCCGGACCATTCGTCCTCGCGGGCGTGGTCGCCAGTAAGCTCCTCGAAAAGCGGTCGGGTCATGGCCTCTTCGGTGAAGACATCGGCGCGCGTCATGCGAACATATTCCGCGTCATGGTGTGGGTTGTGTGGGGGCCCTGGCCGCGCGGCGTAAGGCCGTTGCGCTTCATCCAGTCCAGCCAATGGCGAAGATCGCTGTCCTTGAACTTCTTCCCCTTCTCCTCGTGCCATTCGGTCAGGACGCCGTTGACGATCGTGGAGTCATCGGGCTGCCGACCGTCCATCAGCGCGTCATTCCACACGGCATAGAGGGTGGCGATGGCCTCGACCGCCTCGGTGCCGAAAGCGCGCAGGAGACCGATGAGGCCGCCCAGCGCTTCGGCGCGCGGACCCAGCAGGCTTTTGAGTTCGGCGCTGTGCCGCCCGGCGTTTGACAGCGGCGTATAGGTGACGGTCGTTCCCGCCCCGTCCGCCTGGCTCGCCCTGTAGAAGCCTGCCGCCTCCACCGCGCGCTCTGTCTCCTCGATCAAGGCACGATCGAGCGGCCCCGCCGCCTGGCGGAAGTAGTTCCCCTGGAGTTCGCTGATGCCGAGATGGGCTTCGGCCAGATAGAGTTCCTTTTGCAGCTTCACCCGCCCGAACTTCGGATTGCTCCGATGCTGGTGGATGATCTCCGCTCCGACGACGAGGCGGAACCTGTCCCGGTCTGACGTGGATATGGCGGCCGGCGGATTTTCGCGGATGTCGATCTGGCCCGCGACGGCTGCGGTGATGAGGGCGGCGCGGTGTTCCCGTAGGAGTGCAACGGAGCGAACGATCCTGGCTGCCACCTCGTCGGCATGGGCAAGCTCCCGCTCGGCCTCGGCCGCAATGCGGCGCTGTTCCTCCAGTGGAGGCACAGGCAACATGATGAGACGGAATTGCTCCCAATAAAGCCTCAAGCGGAAATCGGTGATCCCTTTCGATCCCTGCCGCATCTGCTCGATGAAGGGCGGGGTGCGAAGCAGAAACTGATAATATGGGCTATGGAGGTCGCGTGTCGGCTTCGCGACCACATATGCGGGGCTCACGGCGCCATCGACAGTCGAGACGCCGACCGCTCCCTGCCATGCCCTCATCATGTTGTAGGCCAGATATCCGGGCCTGACGCATTTGTAGCTCGAACGGTCCTCAATGAGGTTTACCTTGCGGTCGCGTTCCTCGTCGTCGAGCTGCCTGTCCGATATGCCCGTATGGATTGAGACCGAGAGCACCGGAAGATCATCGGTATTGGGCTCCGCCACCTCGTGGAAAAGATGCCCCGCTCGCAGGAGTGACCAATGGGCGGGGATGCGTGGAATATGGTCGAGCCCCGTTTCCACGGTAGCCATGCCCTCCACGGTGGCGCCCGTCACAAGCTCCGCGACAGCCTGCTTGGCCCGCTTATGCAGCAATTCGACCTGCCGCTCCTTCTTCGCGATCAGCTTGTCAATACGGGCGGTTTCGCGGTCGAGGAAGGCGGCGACGGCCTTTTGAGTGGCGAGGTCGGGGACAGGGATATTGACCGATCCAATGCCATTCAGCGTCAAACCGTAGCGAGTAACCCCTTGGGCAGCGAGACCGAAGGCTTCGCGAGTAGGCTTTGCCTTCAAACTCCAAAATAGAAATGGACCAATGATTTCGGAAGGATTGGGCCTCAATATTGCGAGATGGTATCCGCAAACAATCCCTTTCGCGGTTGAATCAACAAGTGCCGGAACAGCGATATCATCCGGCGTCTCGCTGTCTTTCGTAATGACAACGTCACCGGCGCGAAGTCCGAATTTTATAATTTCCTGCGGCTTTGCCGAACCTTCGCTGAACTCGATATCTCCGGTAATCCGATCATTATAATAAACATTGACGTAGTTGCAGAGGCGGACGATTTCCTCGCCTTCTTCCATAATCTTGTCGACGTTGCTGGATCGGATCGTCACCAATCGACGCAGGGCCTTCATCGGCCATGGAGCTTGTGGAGAAGGCGTCATCCCGCCACCTCTTTCAGGAGGTTGGCGATATCCGTCTCCAGCGTCTTCAACTCGGCGTCGATCTCGGTCAGCGGGCGCGGCGCGACATAGCGGTAGAAGTGGCGGTTGAAATTGATCTCGTAGCCGACGCGGCCAACGCCCTTGTCGGCGTCATCCCGATAGGTCTCGTCCACCCAGGCGTCCGGCACGAAGGGTGTCACCTCGCGGGCGACATAGACCTTCCAATCCTCCTTGAGGGGCACAAGCTCATGGTCGCGCAGCTCGGGGTCGGGCTCCGGTCTGCCGTCGCCATCGAGGCAGATGGCGGCGGACTCGTCGCGCTCTGACAACGCGGAAAGGATAGCTTTCCTGACCGGCGCGCCGATCTTCACGCCCGCGCCTTTGAGCGCCTTGGCCAAGGCGGCCTCGAAGGCGGGGCGGTCCTTGAACAGGGTGGTCGGCAGGCGATCGGCGACGACGTTCAACACGTCATCCTGCTCGGCGGGGTCCAGCTTCAGGAACGGCTTGGCAAGCTTCAGCCGCGCGATGCGTTCGGGGCTGGATTGGAAATTCAGGCGAAGCGGGCGCTCCACTCTGATCTCGCGGAAGCCGAAATCGCTGGCGTCGAAAATCTTTGACACCGCGCTCCACGGCCCGCCGCCGTTCGCCATCTCATGGAAGATATGCGTGATGGTCTCACGCCCGTCGTCGCGGATTTCCCTGCGCTTCGAGCCAAGGTTCTTGCGCATGGGCGTCCAGAACCGTTCGCCGGATGCGTCGATGAGTTGGACCTTGCCGCGCCGCTTCTGTTCCTTGCGGTTGGTCAGCAGCCAGACATAGGTTTGGATGCCGGTGTTGTAGAAAAGGTCGGTCGGCAGCGCGACGATGGCCTCGATCCAGTCGTTTTCCAGCATCCAGCGGCGGATTTCGCTCTCGCCCGAACCCGCCCCGCCGGTGAAGAGCGGCGAGCCGTTCATGACGATGCCGATACGCGAACCGATCTCGTCGGTTCGCATCTTGGAGATCATGTGCTGGAGAAAGAGAAGCTGGCCGTCCGAGATGCGCGGCAGGCCCGCGCCGAAGCGGCCGTCCTTGCCCAGGGTCGCCGCCTCCTCCCGGATCGGCTCCTGATACTTTTTCCAATCCACGCCATAGGGAGGATTGGACAGCATGTAGTGAAAGCGCCGGTCCTTGTGGACGTCCTGCGTCAGCGTGTTGCCGAAGGCGATGTTTTCCGGGTCGTGACCTGTCACCAGCATGTCGGACTTGCAGATGCCGAAGGACTCGCCGTTCAATTCCTGGCCGAAAAGCTCGACACGGATATCGGGGTTGAACTCTTTCAGCGCTTCCTCGGCAAGCGCCAGCATCCCCCCGGTGCCGCACGCCGGGTCGTAAATCTGCCGGATGATTCCTTGGCCGCGGAGCTTTTCATCGTCGTTGACGATGATGAGGTCCACGATCAGTCGGATAACCTCGCGCGGCGTGAAGTGCTCGCCGGCGGTTTCGTTGGAGATTTCTGAGAAGCGGCGGATCAGGTCTTCAAACAGATAGCCCATCGTCAGCGTCGAGACGGCTTCCGACCGCAGGTCGAGCGCGGCGAACTGCTCGAACACCTTCCATAGGATGGTGGCATCGGCGAGCCGCTTCAGTTGGTCCGTGAAGAGGAACTTGTCGAGGAAGACATCCCGAACCGAGTCCGAGAAGGCCGTGACATAGGCGATGAGGTTCTTGTGAACGTCGGTCGGGTTCTGCGCCCTAATCTTGGCGAATGTCAGCGGGCTGGTGTTGTAAACGCGGATGCCGCCACCGACCGCGCCATACAGCATCATGTCGCGGGTTTGCTCGTCTATGCCGGGCGGCAATCCGGCATGGGCCTTCAGGACGGCATCTTTGGTGGGTTCAAGGATGCAATCGAGACGGCGTAGAACAACAAAGGGCAAGATAACCTTGCCATATTCCGATTGCTTGAAGTCACCGCGAAGGGTTTCGGCAATCTGCCAAACAAAGTTCGATAGAACTTTTGCCTTCGATACTACGCCCTGATCCACGCAAATCACCCGCCCCTTGGCCGATTCGCGCGCAAGTGAGCATCGGGACGACGATCGCCTCGGCCCGATCGGACGTTAACGCATAATACAATAGCGCGGCAAAGCTTAACAAGCCGGAAATGTCAAGGGCGCGCGGTGATGTCGAGCGCGCCTCTCCGACGACGGGCGCGTCAGGCAGGAGGCGATCGCACTATGCCAGAAGTGCCTTCTGGCGGAAGGTGGCGTAGGAGGGTGGTCATCGTAGGGCTATGGCGAAAGCGTAGTGCTCATCGCTATCGGTCGTGGCCCGCCATGAGCCCCGATTGATCGGCTCTCAGCGCCGAAGCGTCTAAGCTCACTTCGTGCTGCGACTCACCCGATCGCGGGGTGCTCGCATGGTAGCCTGGAGCGGTGCATTCGCATTGTTCTCTATATGTTCTTTGCGAACCCTTGCGGCGATGGTAGTTTTGAACCCCATTGATCAGTGCCGCGTCACCCGCTTTGCCGCGGGCACGACTGCGCACCAAGAGCAACGCATCAAGCTCGCATAGCGCTCGGCGTCTCAAAGCCCACGAGCCGAGCGGTCTCATTCCACAATCAAGGAGAGTTTCATGGCCTATGGCCAGAGCGATCCCGCGCGCCTGAAGGGCGCTGCGCTTGATCAATGGTATCGCCGCACACCCACCCAGATTGAGGCTGAGAAGCTTCAAGCTGCTCAGTCAGAGAGGACGGATTACTTTGGGCGATAAGCCACGCCGCCCAATAAACCCGAACTGCTCCTCGCCGCCGCAGAAGTCCCTCGCTCCCCCAGGTACTATTCGACACCAGTCGGCTGCATAAGCTGCCATGAGGCAGCAATTCCGGGATCACAACCTCTTGGCATACCGTTCCCGTTTCCCTTCACCCTGCCGGACCCGAGCTTTCGGACCGGTGGAGGCGGCAATGGCTTTGGAGGCTCCTCTGGTCGGCGGAGGGAATGGAGCGACAAACCGCAATGTGATCAACAGTTTGAGGCGGACCGGAAGATTTGCCAGTAGGCTCAGAGCGCCGAGTGCTGGCAGAACCAGAACTTGAGGCTAGGTCATTGCGAGCGGACCGGTGAGGTGAGTATCCCGCCGCTAAAGTTCGGTCCGCCGGGCAGATGAGGTCCTCAGCTTTGGGGTAGCGGGTCGCCCGACGAAAACGAGAACTCGCTTATGCGCATATTGCGCCCGTCGGAGGCCACCCCGGTCAGGCTCAGCTGGCGCCACACCGAGCTTAGGCAATGCATGGCGGTGGTCCAGCTGTCGGGCGGAATCTTGAGCGAGGCTTCAAGCCCTCCGCCGGGAATTTGGCCGGTCCGGTCGCTGATATCACCGATGTGTGGCGGCGCGCCTCGGGTGACGTTCCAAGCCTGAAGGGGGGTAAGCCAAATGCGGATCGGACGACCCGCGAGCTCTGATGGTGTGAGCACCTCGCCCTGAACCTCGATCATCTTCGAATAGTTGAGCCCGCCTTGGAAGCGATGGGCCCTCGGTACGGAACCCGGACAGGGCATGACGCTGAACCCCCCGTCCCAACGGACCAACTCGATCAGGACGTCCTGACGCCCCTCACCCAGCATTCGCCCAACCTTCAAGGAGTGGCGGAACGTAAGCATGGAAGCTGAAGGCGAAGATCTCCGAAGCGATGGGTCCGCTCCCTGTCTGGACCTGCAGGAGCTTCCAGGCCGAAGATAGGCCTATGGCCGTGGTCGCGATTGCGTCCTCGGGCATCATGAGGTGAGCTTCCAGGTCGACGGGCTTGTCTTCTGGCGCGACCTTCAAGACGCCTATCGCGTCCCGGCCGTCCGGACGGAAGCGGACCTTCGGGCCGAAGGGTGACAGGGTCACTTTGATGGCCTTGTCCCTGTGTTCACGCGGCGCGCGGACGCGTCCCTGCAGTACGAAGTCGCGGCCAATGCGCGGTGGGCCGTTAGAATCAGCCGCGATCCGCAGTCTCCAATCCCACGTCTGGATGTCGATCATCATCCGGCCCCTGAATAAGGGGTCATCCAAGACGGGACCGGGTGGGGCGGCGTCAGACATTCCCAATATTGTACTTGATTTGTTCCGGACGCCGCAAGGCGCTTATGCAGAACTCCATGGCGTGATCACGCCGAACAGCTTCCAGCCCTACTGACCTCCGCCCCCCGCGCGCTTCGCCGCCAGCTTGAGGTTCTTGCGCACCGTCTCCACCACCTCGATCCCCAGCAGGGCCGCGAAGATCTGGCCGAACTCCAGGGCGGTGTTGCCGGCGTCGTCGAGGTGGAAGCCGGGGAGGGCGTCGGGCGCGCGCAGGGTGATGAACAGCAGGCACATGGCGTAGCTGCGCATCATCCAGAGGCGGTGGTTGTCGAAGTCGCGCAGGCGCACGCACCAGAAGGCCATGGCGGTGGCCAGCATCCAGGTGACCGAATGGGCGTAGGCCGCCCACTGGAAGGCGCCCTCGGCGTTGCGGATCTGGATGTAGAGGGCTGACGGGCCGCCGAGCGCCGTCGCGGCCAGATAGGTCTTGCCCATCAGGCGGTGAATGTCAGGCCGGGCCCGGCGCAGGCGCTGCGAGAACTGGAAGGCGCCGACGGCGAGGGCGACCACGCCGCCCACGATGTGCAGGGTGAGCGCCGGCAGGAACGGGCGGATGTGGTCCCAGTGCGGGTGGGTCGGCTGGAACCAGAAGGCCTCGTCCACCCACAGGGCCGGCACGGCCAGGGCCAGGATCGCCAGGATGAAGAGCTGTTTGGCTCGGTTCGGCGCGTGCGCGGTGCGCGGCGTGTCGGTCATAGGTCGTCCCCCTGGCGCCAACCTGCTCAAGCGGGCGGCTGGGGGCAAGGTCTGCAAATTGTTACAGGCGTTGGGCTAGCTGGCTGCAGCCGTCTCGCGCTTCGGGCGCCCGCCTCGCTTGCCATTTTCCCTTGAGGCCAGCGCTCGGGCTTCCCGCCTGGTCCAATCCAGGGGGCCGAGGAAGCCTTCCAAAAGCCGTGAGACAGTAAAATCCGCGTCGAGCCGCGGGAAGTGGAGCGTGCTCCCCATGCCTTCGACCGAGACGCCGACCAGATCGTCCGGGCTGACGTCGCTGAGGCCTGCGGCGAGTCGTGGATCGAATGCGAACTCAATCCCGGTGTTGAGTTCTATCACCACCTTCTGGCTCCGGCGGTCGAAGCGCGCTGAGGTCGCGTGCGGCGTGCTGGACGCTTGCCGCCCCCGCCTTGCCGCCTGCTCAAAGGCGGCGACGTCCACCTGTTTGAACTCAGCCATGAACCTCCCTCCAAACCGTGCAACAGCCATCGAGCTGGGTGGCGATCTCTTCGCCGAGTCCGTTCAGCTGCGCCAATGTCCAATCCCCGACAAAATCCCAGAGCTCAACCGGTCCATCGGGGCAGTTGAGTTTGAACCTCGCCTCACGGCCTTTCCCGAACGCGTGAACGTGTGGCGGCGGGTGATCATTCGAGTTCACGGCGACGCGATATCGGCGGCGACTATGGAAAACGGTCGCCATCGCTACTCCTAACACAAAACCTAAATGCCATCGAGGTTTCTCGCCGTCTCGCGGGTTGAATTGACTTGTTCTATTTATGTTCTTGCATTCCAGTCAAGCTGTGAGATGATCTTCTGGTTGCAATTCGCTGGCGCTCCCGTGAGTGTCTGGCTCACGCCAAGGAGACCATATGGCCAGAATGCCACGCGGTGAGCCGCGTAGTGTCCCGGATCCCGCGGGCGATCAGTACGACGCAGAAATGGCCCAGGTCAGGGCGCAGCGCGAGGCCGAGGACCGGGGCTTTGAGTCGCCACTCGACATGGCGCAGGACGCCCTCGAAGACTTCCAGAATGGCCCCAAAATCGCCCGGCCAAATGCAGTCGCATCCTTTATTCCGGTGATTGGCCCGGCCTGGGAGGCCGCCGCCGATCTTCAGGACGGCAACTATGGTGGCGCGGTCTTCAACGCTGCTATGGCGGCTGGCGATCTCTTGCCCGTGGGCGCTGTCGTCAAAGGCGCTCGCGCCGCCCGCAAGGGGATCGGACTTCTAAAGAGTGGTTCGGTGAGCGCAGATGCCGCCAGAAAGGCGATTCGTGGCGTTGAGCTCGCCGGCAAGGGCGAGGAGATTCATCACACCATCCCATTGAAGGGGTTGAGCCGGAACGCCCAGGATTGGAGGAATCACTATCCCCTTCTCAAGGTCCTTCCCAAGGCCACGCATCGTCGCTTGACGGGAAAGTGGGATGGGATGCCGCGCTTCGATCCTATTCGCCAAGTCTGGCATGGAACGACGGACTGGCAGAAGACCGTGCCCACCGCGATTGTGTCGTCGGCCGCCGACGCTGTGGAGAATGTGATGCGCCCGTTTCAGCCACCGCCGAAGACACCCGCCCCACAGCCCAAACCCACGTCGAAGAAATAGGCGTGGTGACAAGCCCGTTGGCGACGCCATCCAGTTTGCATTCCTGACCTGGAGCCCATCATGAAGTCCAGTGAGATCGAGATCGCGTTTCCAGTCCTCGGCTTTACGCCGGACCTGGAGAACTGGGGGTTCCCGGACCTGAACCGGCTGACCAAGTGCGGGACCCGGACGCTGAAGGAGAACAAGCAGGACGGGATGGAGATCATCGACGCTGAGGGTCGATGTTGGTGCGTCCTGTCCATTCGCCGGATCGGTCGAGCGGGGTCGGTCCTGAACCTGATCCCAGGCTTTGGCCCGCCTCAGTTCCGCATCGAGCAGGAGCTTGAGGCGCTGCCGCCCGTGCCCCTGGCGGAGCTTAAACGCCGGGCCAGGGCGTCCATGGAAAAGTTCCGTGTGGACTACACGGGCTTTGACGGTGACGAGGAGGCGTTCGCGGATCGCATGCGCGAGCTCGAGGCCGCGCCCTCCTATAGCGAGCTCTATGAGGTGGTCGGCGCGGATACGTTCGAGTCGTATTGAAGCCCGGCGCCGGCGTTGGGGTCTTACGCCCCCACCGCCTCCAGGCTCGGCTCCGTCTCCTTCAGGGGGCCGCCCTTGCGGCTGGGCTCGACGCGCAGGGCCAGGCCGGTGCGGTCGTCGGTCTCGACGAAGACGCCGCAGATGGTGGCCGGGCCCTCGGCGGGCTTGTAGCGGCCGCCGGCGATGCGGGTGGTGAAGCGCCGCAGGGGCTCTTCCTTCTGGTTGCCGATGACGCTGTCATAGTCGGCGCAGGCGCCGGCGTCGGTCTGGTAGGCGGTGCCGCCGGGCAGGATCT
>CAZISF010000119.1:6789-9805 GCA_964541915.1 uncultured Caulobacter sp. | reverse complement strand
GCGCTCGGGTTGGCGATCATCACCGCGTGCTGGGCGTCGATCAGCGAGTCCTCGAGGCTGATCTGGCCGGCGCGGAGCATCATCGTCTTGCTCAGGCGCACCGCCAGCGGCGCACGGGTGGCCAGGGCCGCGGCGAACGCCAGCGTGCGGGCTTCCAGCGCGTCGTCAGCTACGACCTCGGTCACCAGCCCCAGACCGGCCGCCGTCGCCGCATCATAGATCTCGCTCAAGAGGGTCATCTTCAGCGCGCGGTCGAGACCCATGAGGCGCGGGAACAGCCAGGCGCCGCCCTCGTCGGGCAGCAGACCGACCTTGTTGCTGGTGTCGCCCAGCTTCGCGCTCGCCGCCGCCAGCCGGAAGTCGCAGGCGCAGGCCAGGGCCAGTCCGCCGGCGACCGCGTAGCCTCGGATCATGGCGATCGACGGCTTGTCCAGCCGGCGCAGGGCCAGCACCACCGCCTGCATGCCCTCGCGCATCTCGCGACCGTGACCCATCGGGGCGGCGGCCACGGCGGCGGAATGGGCTGGTTCGCTGCCCGAGATGTCGCCGCCGGTGCAGAAGGCCCGGTCGCCTGAGCCGGTCAGGATCAGCGCCCTCAGCGCGTCATCATCGCGGAAGGCTGCGATCGCGGTCTGCAACTCCTGGGTCATGCCGAAGCTGTAGGCGTTCATCGCCTGCGGGCGATTGAGGATGATCCGCGCGACGCCGGGCGCCGGACGGTCGCAGATCAGGGTCCCGAACGCGGATTCTCCGAACGCACTGGTCGTCATCGCCTCGACTCCCGTCTCGCCTGGGGTAGGCTCCCGGCAACAAGAAAACCGGGAGGCCGCCATGAGCTATCAGGACATTCTCTATCAGGTCGAGGACGGTGTCGCCGTCGTGACTCTGAACCGGCCTGACCGGCTCAACGCCTGGACGGGCCAGATGCATACCGAGGTCAAGGCGGCCATGCGGCTTGCGACCGACGATCCCGCGGTCAAGGTCATCGTTCTGACCGGCGCCGGGCGAGGCTTCTGCGCCGGCGCGGACATGAACGGCCTGCAGCAGATCGGGACGGGTGAGCGCGAGGCGGTCGTCGACGGTCCCTTCGACCCAGACGCGGCCGAGGACTTCCGCAAGACCTATTCCTACTTTCCCAGTGTGCCCAAGCCGATCATCGGGGCGATCAACGGCGCCTGCGCGGGGCTGGGCATGGTCATGGCGCTCTATACCGACATCCGTTTCGCGTCGGACAAGGCGGTCTTCACGACCGCTTTCTCGCGCCGGGGCCTGATTGCCGAGCATGGCATCAGCTGGCTGCTGCCGCGGCTGGTCGGGTTCGCCCATGCCGCCGACCTGCTGTTCTCGGCGCGTCGTGTCACGGCGCAGGAGGCGGAGCGGATCGGTCTGGTCAATCGCGTGATCGAGGCCGACCGCTTCATGGACGAGGTGATGTCCTACGCCCGCATGCTGGCGACCGAGGTCTCGCCGCGTTCGATGCGGGTGATGAAGCAGGAGATCTGGGCAGCGCAGTTCCAGGGCCTGGGTGATGCGATCGAGACAGCCAACGGCGACATGACCGAGAGCTTCGCCTCGGCGGACTTCAAGGAAGGCGTGGCCCACTTCGTCGAGAAGCGGGCGCCGGCCTTCACCGGGCTCTAGCCGGACGCGGGCCTGTTTCGCCGCCGCTCGAGCAGGCCCGCGACGCCGCCCCACAGGACGCAGACCAGCACCATGTAGCTCCAGATCATGTAGGCGGTGATCGCGGCCTTGGGCCAGATGCGGTGATCGAGGATCATGGCGAAATGGCTGGCCATGGTGAGGGTCTGGAACGCGGCGACACCGCCCAGCCACGGCTGGCGTCCCCGGATGGCCATGACCACGAAGGTGATCATCAGAACGGTGTCGAACACCAGCTGGGCATAGTCCGGGTTCTTGAACGAACGATCCTGCACCGCCGCGGAAGCGATCCAGGTGACGAACACGACCAGGGCCACGACCTTCTGCGATCGCCCCCCCGCCCACGCCGTGAAGGCGCAGATCAGCGCCATGACAAGCGCGCCGATCTGGGAGACTGGAGTCAGAAACATGGCCGGAACGCACCCCGCGGATCGTTCCGGCCATTTCATCTCAATTCAGCAGATGACGTAAGAGGCTCAGGCCGCGGTGCGGCCACCCGCCACGGTCCGCAGACGGCCCTCGATCGGCGGGACGTTTTCGTCGGGCTTGTCATCGCCGCCGAGGGCGACGGCGCCCAGGCCGATGCTGTGCTGCACGCCGGACAGCTCGCGGTGGGTTTCGACGATGCCCCGGCGGGCTTCGATGAGGGCGGCGATGGTCTGGCTGGACCGGTCGAATACGCCCTGGCCGACGATCGCGGACAGGCGGGCCTCGATGCGCGCCGTCGGCAGCATGGCGGTAAGTGTTGCGACCGCAGAGAGGGCGCCGTCGATAGCGGCTTCGGCGGCGAACAGCTGGTCAGCGACCTGATGACCCAGAATCTTGCGCTTCATGACAAACTCCTCCCGTCCGCGCCGATGCGTCGGCGCGGCGGATGCGATGATGATTTTCGAAAGTGTGGGACCTTTGGTCCCGGCTATCTGTTCCAGCCGGACATGCTCTGCTGGATCACGTACGAGAACTCGTGGCTCGCGATGATCACCGCGCTGAGCAGAAGGGCGGCCAGGATGGCGGCGCCCCCGATGAGCGCCAGACGGCGAAGGGGGGCTAGGTCATGGGCGAGCCCTCGTCCCGACCGCCCTTGAAGGTCTCGTCCGCGACCACCCAGGCGATGCAGAGGATCTCCTTCAGGATGTGACCAGAAGGCAGATACCGCGCCTGCTTGCGTGTCGCGGAGACCAGGCTCTCGATCATGTCGTGCTGTTGCCGGCTCGCCGCCAGCTCGGTCAGCGCGTCCTCCAGCTGGCTCCAGGTCCAGACCGGCATGTCCGCCGTCGGATTCCAGAGCGCCGGTCGGGTTGCCGTCGGCGCTGTCGCCGCGATCCCCACGACCGTTCCGCCCGTCCGGCCGGTCTCG
>CAZISF010000119.1:0-6689 GCA_964541915.1 uncultured Caulobacter sp. | reverse complement strand
CCGGTCTCGCTCCCTGTCTCGACTCCCGTCTCGTTCATCGTCTACCTCCCGCAAGAACTGCGAGAAGGCTGGGGGAACACGGGGTGGGGGAACCATCCCCTCTGCGGCGCCCCCTAAATCGTTGAGGGGGGGATTGTCGCTCTCCCAGGCCAGCAACAGCCGGGCCGCGTCGCGACGACTGGCGACCCCAAGACGTCTGCGCGCTTCGTTGAGATGGCCGTCGACGGTATGCTGGGAAATGCTCAGGCGGCGGGCGATTTCCTTGGAGTGCAGGTGTTCCGCGACCAGCCGGAGGCATTCCCGCTCACGCGGAGTGAGCCGATCCATAGCGGTCGTATCGTGCTGCTCCCCCATAATGGTTGACCTAAAAGCCCCGCGACCGTTTCGTCCATCCCCCTTGTCGAGTCTTTGGTCATGGCTCATTGACTCAAGGGTAGAGAATGGCCCGGCGGGCAGAGCTTTCAGAACCCGTCAGCGCGGTCCCGTAGAGGGTGGATCTTGAAGTATCTCGGCATCGAGTTACCCCCGCTCATGACGGCGGCCTTTCGGGCCTGTCGGCCCCATTTCGTCGGCATCGTGGTGTTCAGCGGGTTGCTGAATGTCCTGTATCTGACCCCCTCGATCTACATGCTGCAGGTCTACGACAGGGTCGTGCCGACCGGCGGGATCGTCACCCTGGTCTTCATCACGCTCGCTGTCGCCTTTGCCCTGGTGACGCTGGCGACGCTTGACGCGATCCGGGCCCGCCTGCTGGTGCGCGCCAGTCTTCGGCTCGACAGGGAGCTGGCGGGGCCGCTGCTCGAAAGGCTGATGGCGCGGACTGCGCCCGGCGCGCCGATCCTGGGCATGCGCGAGTTCGACCTCTTGCGTCAGGCCATTTCGGGGCCGGCCGCGCTCGGGTTCCTGGACGCGCCCTTCGCGCCGCTCTACGTGCTGATCGCCTTCATGCTTCACCCGGCGCTGGGAGGGATGACCGTCATCGGCGGCGTGATCCTCGTGACGCTGGCCATCCTGAACGAGCGGTCGACCCGGGCGAAGTCGCAGGCCGCCATTGCCGCGACCGGCTCAGCCTACGCCGCCCAGGAGGCGGCCGCCCAGAACGCGGAGATCGTCAAGGCGCTGGGCATGCGCGGCGCGCTGCGGGAGCGTCAGCTGTCCGACCGTCGAAAGGGGCTGGGCCTTGCCGGCCAGGCGCAGTTCACGGGCGGGCGCTATTCCGCCCTGACCAAGTTCACCCGCCTGTTCCTGCAGTCGGCGGCGCTGGGGCTCGGCGCCTATCTGGCCGTGAACCGCGAAATCTCGGCAGGCGCGATCATCGCCGCCTCGATCCTGATGAGCCGGGCCCTTCAGCCGGTCGAACAGGTCGTCGGAAGTTGGGGCACGGTGATCCAGGCCCGGGGCGCGCTGAAAACCCTGGCCGACCTGCTTTCCGGCGGAGAGCCGGAAACGCCGCGTACGCAGCTGCCGAAGCCGACGGGCGCCCTGCGGTTTGAAAAAGTCGTCGTGCGGGCGCCGGGTTCCGACATGCTCGCATTGAAGGGGGTCTCCTTCGCGATGAACCCCGGCGAGGTGATCGGCGTCGTCGGCCCAAGTGGTGCGGGCAAGACGACCCTCGCGCGGCTTGCCGTCGGCGCGGTCGCGCCCGATGCGGGCGTCGTGCGGCTGGATGGCGCGAGCCTCGCCGACTGGGACTCCGATCGGCTCGGTCGCCATGTCGGGTATCTGCCCCAGGACAACGCCCTGATCGCCGGCAGCATCCGCGACAACATTTCCCGCTTCGCCATCTGGCGCGGAGAGGACGCGGCAGCGATTGATGAGGCCGTCGTGGCCGCCGCGAAGGCCGGCGGCGTGCATGACATGATCCTCAAGTTGCCGAAGGGGTACGACACGGTCCTCAGCCACGGTGGTCGGGGCCTGTCGGCCGGCCAGGGCCAGCGGGTCGCGCTGGCTCGCGCTCTCTACGGAGCCCCGGCGCTGATCGTGCTCGATGAGCCCAACTCGGCTCTGGACGCCGAAGGCGAGATGGCGCTGGCCAAAGCCATCGCCGACGCCAAGGCCCGTGGGGCGGCGATCATGATTGTCGCCCACCGGACAGGCGTCCTGGCCTCCGCCGATACCTTGATGATTCTGCGCGACGGGGCTGTCGAGCGGATCGGCCCCCGGGCCGAGGTGCTGGCCGCGATGACGGGCGCGGCGCGGGTCGCCTCGAACGTCATCGATCTGAAGGGCGCGCAATGAGCCAGCCCGATAGTCCGGAACTTGATCGGCCGGCCGTGCCCGGGACGGGCTCGGACACCCTGGGCGACGATCCCCGCGGCGAGCTCCGCTGGGGCGTCGGGGTCGCCGTGGCCTTTTTCGTCCTGTTTCTCGGCTGGGCGGCGGTCACGCGACTCGACGCCGGCGCCTATGCTCACGGGGTGATCGCGGTCGCTGGCAACCGACAGTCCGTGCAGCACCGTGAAGGCGGCGTGATCAGCGCGATCCATGTCGTTGATGGCCAGACGGTCGCCAAGGGCCAGATCCTTGTTGAAATCGCGGCCGGCGACCTGCGCGCCAATGAACGGGCCGCCACGAGCGAGGTCTTTACGCTTCTGGCGCAACGGGCGCGGCTCGACGCCGAGCGCCGTCATGCCGGGACGTTCGCGGCGCCCGTCGAGTTCTCCCGCCTCCCGCCGGAGGACCAGTCTCTTGCCGTCGAGGCCATGACCCTGCAACGCCAGCAGTTCGACGCCCGCCGCAGCGCTCTGGAGGCCCAGCGCGGCGTGCTTGACCAGCGCGTCAGCCAGCTGGCGGAGCAGGCGACCGGACTTCAGCGACAGCTCGACGCCAACGCCGAGCAACAGCGCCTGATCGGCGAGGAGCTGGACGGCATGCGCAAGCTGGCGGCGCAGGGATACGCTCCGGTCAACCGGGTTCGGGCGCTCGAGCGCAATCAGGCCGCGCTGGCCGGTGAGGACGGCTCGTTCCGCGCCCAGATCGCGCGCTCCGGCGAGGCGATCGGCGAGACCCGCATGCAGCTGCTCTCGCTCGACCGCCAGATGGTCGAAGAGGTCACTGGCCAGCTGCGCGATGTCGAGGTTCGTCTCGATGAGTTGCAGCCCAAGCTCAGCGCCCTGCGCCAGCAACTCGACCGGGCGACGGTCCGGGCGCCGGCCAGCGGAAAGGTCGTTGCGCTGAAGGTCTTCACGGTGGGCGGCGTCGTAGGGCCCGGCGATGTGCTGATGGAGATCGTGCCGCAGGACCGGGCCCTGGTGATCCAGGCCAACGTTTCGCCCAATGACGCCGACGACCTCAGGGTTGGTCAGCAGACCCAGATCCGCTTTCCGTCCCTGCATGAGCGCGACCTGCCGATCCTGATGGGCCGACTGACCGAACTGTCGGCGGACAGCTTTGTCGACGAGAAGTCCGGACAGCGGTATTTTCGCGCCGAGATATCGGTCCCGCCCAGCGAGCTCGAACGTATCCGCAAGGTCCGGGGGGCAAGGTCGGGCCTGCAGGCCGGTCTCCAGGCCGAGGTCCTCGTCCCGCTCTACAAGCGCACGGCGCTGGACTACATGATCGAGCCGTTGTTCCAGACCTTCTGGAAGTCGGGGCGAGAGCACTGACCGGCGTCAGTCGATCCGTCGGTGGAAAGCCGTCATCTGGCCGAGGGGCAATCCCCACAGGGAAATCCGCACCGACTTGATCGCGACGCTGGTCGAGATCGGGGTAATGCGTGACACAAAGCGGATGCGTGGGCCGCCGTCTGCCCTGACAGGACGGCGAAACGACAGCACATAGTCATCCCCGTCGTGCCGGCCCTGAATGCCGGCGCCGGCGCGGGCCTCGGTGGCGACGTAACGCCCGTCGAGGCCGCGCGCCATGGCCCAGCGCCAGCCGTCCCGCTCCCCGTCATCCCAGTGGAAGGTCTCGTTGATGTGGATGGCGCGATAGGTCTCCTCCAGCCGACCGTCTGTGACGATCCGGCAGCGCCGCACGAGCCGCCCCGTGGGGCCACGCGCAAGGCGCCATCCTTCCGTGCGCCCGACGAAGAAGTCCTCGGGCCGAAAGGGCCCGGGCCCCTGGGAGATTTCGCCGTCCACTGGTTCTGATCCTCGACGTCCAAGGAACGACGTTCTTCGAGACCTTAGGGGTCACGAGACGACAGCGCCCTGTCGCGGAATGTCGCGGACGACCAGATGTTGCAATCGAGGCTTGCGACAGGCTGTCGCAGGGTGCGGCGGATCAGCTGTGTTTTTTGCCGGACAGCGCCTTCACCTCATCCGGCGTCAGCTTGGTGATCTTCGACACCGGACAGCGCTGCGGCCCGATCGGACTGTGAACGATCAGCGTGACATCCAGGCCATCGCAGATGGCGACGCTGCCGCCTCTGGTCTCGACCCCGATCGACTGCGCTTCATCGACCCCGTTGCAGCGGCCGAACGTCTCCACGCGGTAGACGTCATGAGCCTTGACGTTGAGGTAGACGACGTTGTCGCCGCGCGTTTTGCTCTCCTGCCAGCCGTTGATCTGGTGCTGGAAGAAACAGGTGCGGGGGGCCGAAGGGTGGGCGGCGGGCGAGGTGGTCTGGTCGGTCGCGCCGGCCGAGGCGCCGGTTGCAATCACGATGCCGGCGACGATTGTTGAAAGGGTCAGGGTCTTCATCACGGTCTCCACAACACAGGCAGCCCACCCTGGGCCCACTCTATCGCGTCGCGTCGATCAGGGCGAGGTGCGTCGCCGGGCCCGCCGCGCGAAACGCGCCGGATCGACCTCAGCCGCGACGTCGGCGGGGACCGGGGATGGCGCGCCGAGCGCCAGCGCAGCGACATGCTCGGCGAGCAGTGGCGCGGTGCAAAAGCCGCGCGACCCCAGACCGGCGAGGATGAACAGTCCCGGGACATCCGGAACGGGGCCGGCCAGCGGCAGGCGATCGCGTGTCGCGGCCCGGATGCCGGCGCGTCCGGACAGCGGCCGGCCGGCAAGTCGCGCGGCGAGAGCGGGCAGGGTCTCGGCCAGAAGCGCCCGGTTCCGCTCGTGGTCCGCCTCCCGCACGTCCTCGTCGGTGCTGTCCCGGTCAAACGTCGCGCCGAACAGCACGCCGCCTTCCGCGGTCGGGATGCAGTAGCCGCCTTTGGAGACGGCCGAGGCCGGCTCGGGGTCCACCGTCCAGCTCGCCTGCCCGCGCACTGGTTGCAGGGTCAGGTCCGGCGCGAAGGCGGGGCTGGCGTGCCCCGAGGCGATGCAGACGATGTCCGCCAGACAGAGCAGGGCGCCGTCGGCATCGAGGACGGCCTGCCGCCCGTCGCGGGGTTCGATGCGGGCTGCGGCCGCTCTTCGGACCTGTCCGGTCCAGGCGGCGAGCAGCGCGGCGGGCTGGACGACCATCGCCTCCGCCATGTCCAGCCCGGCCGGCGCGGCCTCACCAAGGTGCGCGGACATCTCGTCTCCGGAGAGGCGGGCCATCGTTCCCGAGGCGAAGAGGTCGGCTCCCGCGATGACGTCGAACCGTACGGCGTCGCGCGCCGAAGCTTCAAGCTGGACGGCGCCGCGCCGGATGATCGCGCCCGGCAGGGCGGCGTAGAGGTCGGTCGCGCGGGCGAAGGCCTGGGCGTAGAGGCGGGCCACCGGGCCCAGTCCGGCGTCGAGACGGGGCGAGACGAGAGCGGCGGGATTGCCCGAAGCGCCCGCTCCGGAGGCCCCGACGTCCAGGACCGTCACGGACGCGCCGAGCGCCCGAAAGGCCCGCGCCAGGGAGGCCCCGGCGATGCCCGCACCGAGAATGGCGACCGTTGCCGGTTCCGCGGAATTGACGGGCGAGCCCGGAGCGCGGGCTTCGAGCCGCTCGCGTTTGCGGCCGTGACCGGGCCGCTTTTCGACCTCGAAGCCGGCCGCCTGCAAGCCCCGTCGAACGCCGCCGGCGACGGTGAAGGTCGCGGCGCGAGCGCCGGGCGCGCTGCGCGAGGCGATGCGGTCCAGCACCTCCTGACGCCACATGTCCGGATTGGTCGAGGGCGCGAACCCGTCGAGGAACCAGGCGTCCGCGCGACCGCTCCATTGCTCCAGCGCTGTCTCGACTTCCATGACCGCGAGATCGAGGGTGGCGTCCAGATCCGGAAAGTCGATGCGGTGAAAGCCGGGCGTGCGCCGGGGCCAGGCCGCCAACAGGGGAGCGGTCACCTCGGCGAGTTCAGGCCAGCGCCCGAGCGCCCGGGCGGCGTCCTCGCGGGACACGGGAAAGGCCTCGATGGAGAAGACGTGCAGGCGGCCGTTAGCGGGCCGATGCCGGCGCCAGAGGTCGAGCAGGGCAGCGATGTTGAGCCCCGTGCCGAAGCCGAGCTCGCCGACCACGAACTGGCGCCGGCCCATCCAGGCTTCCGGCAGGCCGCAGCCGGCGAGGAACACCGCACGGGTCTCCGCCAGGCCGTCATCACTCGAGAAATAGACGTCGCCGAACCGCCCCGACCGCGGCAGGCCGTCGTCTCCCCAGACCAGGGCTGGATCGCTTGGGCGGCGGGCGTCTGATGTCATGGGGCCTGACATGGAAAAAGGGCCGCCCCGAGGGACGGCCCTTCCTTCAACGTGTGAAACGTCGAGACGTGACTTAGTGCGCGGGCGCGGGGGCCGGAGCAGCAGCAGCGTCGGCGGCCGGAGCGGCGGCGGCGGCGGCGGCGTCAGCAGCGGCCGGAGCAGCGGCGGCGTCAGCGGCG
>CAZISF010000118.1:6274-9917 GCA_964541915.1 uncultured Caulobacter sp. | reverse complement strand
TGATCGGCTACCTGAAGGGCCGCGGCATCGGCATCCTGATCACCGACCACAATGTCCGCGAGACGCTCGATATCATCGACCGCGCCTCGATCATTCACGCGGGCGAGGTTTTGTTCGAAGGCGCGCCGCAGGAGATCGTCGACAATCCCGACGTCCGTCGCGTCTACCTGGGCGAACGGTTCACCTGAACCCGCCGTTCCGGCGACCTGCAAGAACCGCGCCGCCTAAGGGCCGCGTTAACTGTCCGCCTGCGAAGCTGTCCTCCGGTTGGTTTGAACGGGTGGGGGAAGCGCGTGGCGCTCGGTCCAAGACTTGAGCTGAGACAGGGCCAGGGCCTCGTCATCACGCCGCAACTGCAGCAGGCGATCAAGCTGTTGCAGCTGACGAACCTCGAGCTCGAGGCCTATGTCGAGGGCGAGCTTGAGCGGAACCCGTTGCTGCAACGCGATGACCGCGACAACGAGCCGGAGACCGAACAGGTCCGCACCGAGACGCCCGACTATTCCGCTGACCAGGTGCCCGACGGCGCGGCCCAGGCGGACATGGATGCCGGCCCTTCCGATCTTTCGCCCGGCGAGCGCGACGCGGGCGACGCCGACACCCGCGAACCGGGCCAGGCCGGCGGCGACATCGACTGGTCTCGCGCCGGCCGCGGCGCGACGTTCGAGGGCGAGGACAGCCTTGAAGGGCGCCTGACCCGCGACAAGACCCTTAGTGAACACCTGCACGACCAGCTCGCCGTGGCCCGCCTGAGCGAGCCCCAGCGGGTCGTGGCCGCCGTCCTCATCGATGCGGTCGACGACGGCGGCTATATGCGCGCCGATCTGGTCGACATGTCCGACCGCCTGGGCTGCGAACTGTCCTTCATTGAAGAGGTTCTGGCCGTCCTGCAGGGCTTTGAGCCCGTCGGAATCATGGCCCGCGACGTGCGTGAATGCCTGGCGATCCAGCTCAGGGACCGTAACCGGTTCGATCCGGCGATGGCCGCGCTGCTCGACAATCTCGAGCTGCTGGCGCGCCGCGACATGAGCGGGCTGCGCAAGGCCTGCGGCGTCGACGACGAAGACCTGCGAGAGATGATCAGTGAGCTGAAGGCCCTGACGCCCCGCCCGGGCGCGGCCTTTGGCGGAGAGCCGTCTCAGCCGGTGGTGCCGGACGTCTTTGTGCGTGAGGGCGCCGGCGGCCTGTGGAACGTCGAACTCAATACCGACACCCTGCCCAAGGTGCTGATCGACCGGCGCTACCACGCGAAAGTCGCAGGCGGCGCACGGACGGATCAGGAAAAGACCTTCGTCCAGGATTGCCTGGCCAGCGCCAACTGGCTGGTGAAGAGTCTGGACCAGCGGGCCCGCACGATTCTGAAGGTGTCGAGCGAGATCGTCCGGCAGCAGGACGGCTTCCTGGCCCACGGGGTCGAGCACCTGCGGCCGCTGAACCTGAAGACCGTCGCCGACGCCATCGGCATGCACGAGAGCACCGTCAGCCGGGTCACCTCGAACAAATACATCGCCACCCCTCGCGGCGTGTTCGAGCTGAAGTTCTTCTTCACTTCGTCGATCGCCTCGTCCTCGGGCGGCGAGGCGCACTCGGCCGAGTCCGTGCGGCACAAGATCCGCCAGCTGATCGACGCGGAACGCGCGGAGGCTGACGTCCATTCCGACGACGCCATTGTCGACATCCTGAAGGAGGCGGGCGTCGATATCGCCCGCCGTACCGTCGCAAAATACCGCGAGGCGATGCGAATTCCGTCATCCGTTGAACGCAGACGGATGCTACGCGCGGCGGTGTGATGCGCGAGACCGATCAGGGGCTCGCGCGTTTCGCACCCGATGCAGAGCCCGCCCATGGATCCCGTTGACCGTCGCCGACCGCTCTCCGAGCTGCTGATCGACATCGCCGACGACCCGTCTGCGACGGTGACGGTCGGCGAGATCGTGCATCGCCTCGGCCGGCGATCCTTCGGCGCGCTGCTGTTCATCTTCGCCGCGCCCAACTGGCTGCCGTTGCCGCCGGGGTCGTCGACCTTTCTCGCCGCGCCGCTGCTGTTCTTCGGCCCCCAGATCGCGCTCGGGATTCACCGGCCGTGGCTGCCCCGGTTCGTCGACGGGAAGCAGATGGAGCGCGCCAGGCTGGCCGGGGCCCTGCGCAAACTGGTTCCGATCCTCGAGCGTATCGAAAAAGTCTCCGCGCCGCGGCTGGTGTTCCTGTTCGGGCCGGTCGGTGACCGGGTCATAGGCCTGACGGTGACTCTTCTGGCGCTGGTCCTGCTCCTGCCGATCTGGCTGGGCAACATGGCGCCGGGCGCGGCCATCGCTGTGTTCGGTCTCGCCCTGGTCCAGCGCGACGGCGTTCTTGCTCTGATCGG
Organism: uncultured Caulobacter sp.; assembly: GCA_964541915.1. Lineage (GTDB taxonomy): Bacteria > Pseudomonadota > Alphaproteobacteria > Caulobacterales > Caulobacteraceae > Caulobacter. Next base: position 7,552 of record CAZISF010000118.1, on the reverse strand, counting down.
CTACGCCATCACGGGGCTGAGCATCGCTCTGGTGGCGCTCGGCTGGAATGTGGCCGTGGCGTTCGTCAATCACCTCGCGCGGGTCGCTGGACTGTCGTGACGCCATTCGCTCACAAGAAAGCGAGCCGGCCGTCGATCGCTTGACACCTATGTCCGTCAGGCGCGTTCTATTCCCATGCAAGTGCACGTATCCGGCAAGCATGTCGACGTCGGGGAAGCCCTGCGCACGCGGGTTTCGGACGACCTCACCACCACCATCAGCAAGTACTTCGACCGTGGCGGTTCCGCCGATGTCGTGGTCTCCAAGGAGGGCTACGCCTTTCGGGTGGATTGTTCGATCCGCTTGAATTCCGGACAGATGTTGCAAAGCCATGGCGAGGCCGGCGACGCCCACGCCGCCTTCAGCACGGCGCTGGACAAGATTGAAAAGCGGGTCCGCCGTTACAAGCGACGGCTCAAGAGCCACTCGGTCCAGGCCGAGGCCCGCCGCGACGAAACCGCCGCGTTTTATGTCCTGAAGGCCTCGGACGACGACGTCGACGAATGGGACGGCGTGGACGACCATGCGCCGCCGACCGGCATGATCATCGCCGAGTCCGAAGAGGCGCTGAAAACAATGACCGTTTCGATGGCGGTCATGGAACTGGACTTGACCGAATCTCGCACAATCGTGTTCAGGAATGCCGCCCACGGGGGATTGTCCGTGGTGTATCGGCGTCCGGACGGAAATATCGGCTGGATCGATCCTGAACGCACACAGTCACAGAGCGGAAACGGAAAGCGGGTAGTCGCCTGACACGGCGCGGCCAGCCCTTCGGCAACCGGTCTGATTTTCGCGAGTTCTGAGCGAATGAATATTGGAGATCTGCTGGAGACGCGCGCCATTGCGCCGCGCGCCGGAGCCAGCGGCAAGCGTCAGGTTCTGTCGGCTGTCGCCGATATCGCCGCCCGCAATTTCGGCTTCGATGCCGATCAGGTGCTGGACGCCCTGCTCGAGCGCGAAGCGGCCGGGTCGACGGGCGTGGGCCATGGCGTAGCCGTGCCTCACGCACGCCTGCCAGGCCTGACCCGCATGCGGGGTGTGTTCATGCGTCTGGACCAGCCGACTCCGTTCGAGTCGGTGGACGACCAGCCCGTGGATCTGGTGTTCGCCCTGTTCGCGCCGCTGGAGTCCGACACGGAACACTTGCGGACCCTCGCCCGCGTCTCGCGTCTGCTGCGTCAACGCGAGCTGCGTCAGCAGCTTCGTCTGGCGCGGACCGGCGAGGCGATCCACGC
>CAZISF010000118.1:0-6174 GCA_964541915.1 uncultured Caulobacter sp. | reverse complement strand
TAGTGGACCGAGACGGGCGCGAGCTCGTGCGCCAGGGCGGCGGCCATCGCTGAATCACGGTCGCCGAGCACGGCCAGCCGCTCGCCGTCGGCGCGGTGGACGGCGTACAGGGTCTGCTCGGGTTTGAGGTCAAATCCGGTGAGCGCGGCGACCGGCGTGTCGGCGATGATTTCCGCCGCGGTGACCGGCCGGACGTAGACCAGGTCGGGGCCGCCGAGGGCGGCAAAGGCTTCCTTGGTAAGCAATTGGGGTGTCATGGGACCACCTCCTTCACAGAATGAACGCGGTGAACGGCCGCCGGTTCAGCCGGCCGGCCCGCGATCGGGTTACAGGGTCTAGTCAGCCGTGCGGATCGGGATCCGCTGAATCAGTCGCTCGGGCTCGGGGCGGATCAGATCGACGTGCAGCAGACCGTGCTCGAGCAGGGCGCCCTGCACGGCCATGCCGTCCGCGAGCACGAACGTACGGACGAAGCCCCGGGCCGCGATGCCACGATGCAGATAGGCCTTGTCCGGCCCCTCGGCCCCGTCGCCACGGCGTCCGGCGACAGTCAGCTGGTTGCCCTCGACCTGGATCTCCAGCTGGTCCGGCGAGAACCCGGCCACGGCCAGGGTGATTCGCACCTCGCCGTCTTCGCGGGCTTCAACATTGTAGGGCGGATAGCCTTCGGCGGCGGCCTTGGCGGCCCGTTCGATCAGGGCGCGGGTATGGTCGAAGCCCAGCAGGAAGGGGCTGTCGAAAAGCACGGGTCGTATCGTCATGGGTCCAGGAGTCCTCGCACAAGCGACTCCCGTCCGCCGGCCCCGAAGGCGTCCGTCGAACGGCATTGAGGAACAGGTGGCGATTGATCGCCCGCGCCGCAAGTCGGTGATGACCAGTCCCGCGGGAATCGATCGGCGACATCTGCGTCGGTCGAGGGCCAGGTCGAGGTTGGCCTGGTCGAAAATGGCGACCGACCATTTTCCAGAATTTCGGACAATTCCCCATTTGATTGAATTTTGAACCGGAAAGGCGCACCTTTCAGGCGAAATCGCTCTGCCGCCCGCCGGGTGACGGTGGTTTCGAGGCGAAATTCGCCAAAAATCGGAAACTGGCGCTTTCAGACGCCGGGCCGACTCTGAAGGGAAAACGCACCATGACTTTGGCCATGCATCCGATGTCCGACGCGTCCGTCGGGCGGGAGCGCGCCTCACGCGTGTTCGCGGTCGCGAGCATCCTCTACTGTCTGATCGCGCTTATTTCGGCCGGCGTCGCGGCGCTCGGCCTGTTCGGCTTCGCCGGCCCGGTCGATCCGGTCGCCGTCGAGCCCGCACAGCTGCTCGGTCTGCCCTGGAGCCTGGCCATCACGCCGACCTTGGCCCCGACGCCGGTCATGATGCTGTCGCTGTCCTGCGGCGCGATGGCGATCAACGCCGTCCTGATCGCGGCGGCCGGCCGCCTGATGCGCGGCGCGGCGCGCTGACCAGGGCCTGAAAAGGCGAAAGCCCGCCGGGGTTACCGGCGGGCTTTCATTGGTGGAGCTTAGCGGAGTCGAACCGCTGACCTCTTGCATGCCATGCAAGCGCTCTACCAGCTGAGCTAAAGCCCCGAGGTCTCGGGTTTCCCGCATCCGGCGGGCCGGCGGCGAGGGCGCGGTTCTAGGCCGTCATCCCTCGCCGATCAAGTACCGCTTATCGGTTTTTCCGATCAACGGTCCTCGGTGTCGTCTTCACCCGGCAGACCGTCGATTTCGTCCTCCGGGAAGTCATCGTCATCCTCGTCCTCGAGGAAGGGCACGCCGTCGGCTTCTTCGTCGTCGGCCAGCTCTTCATCTTCGGCGAAATCGACGCCCAGATCGTCGGCAGGCGCGGGCGCCACGACGGGGTCATCGGATTCCTCATCGGTCTCGATCGGTTCGACCGCGGCCTCGTCGTCGATTTCCGGCGTCTGATCGGGTTCTTCCTCGAAGCCGTCGGCATCGGGATCGACCGCCTTGACGGGTTTGTCTTCGGCGTCCTCGTAGTCCGGCACGGCCGTGCGGGCGCGAACCCGACGGTTACGGACGGCCTCTTCGGGATCGAAGGTCTCGCCGCATTTGGGGCAGGCAGCCGGGCGGCGGCCCAGATCGTAGAATTTGGATTGGCAATTGGGGCAAATCTGTTTTGCGCCCAGTTCCGGATTGGCCAAGGGGCGATCCTCGTAGGTCTTGGTGCGGAAGCGGCGGCTCACTTGCCACGGGGCGGGGGCGCTGTCAAAAGCAATCCCCGCCTTTCCAAAGCCTTTCAGGAGCTTGCGCCCGGCATGACCGCCGCCGTGCTTTCGGCCCGCCCCGGCGCGCCCCTCACAGGAACCGTCCAGGTCCCCGGCGACAAGTCGATTTCGCACCGCGCGCTGATCCTCGGCGCCACGGCGACGGGCCGTACGACGATCGAGGGGTTGCTGGAGGGCGATGACGTCCTGGCGACGGCCCGCGCCATGCGGGCCTTCGGCGCGACCGTGGTCCGGACGGGCGAGGGCGCCTGGGCCGTCGACGGGCAGGGCGGATTTTCGGAACCGGCCGACATCATCGACTGCGGCAACGCCGGCACGGGCGTACGGCTGATCATGGGCGCCATGGCGGGCTATCCGATCACCGCCACTTTCACCGGGGACGGTTCCCTGCGAAAGCGACCGATGGGTCGCGTGCTGGAGCCCCTCGGCCGCATGGGCGCGACCTGGCTGGCGCGAGACGGCGGGCGCCTTCCCCTGACGTTGCGGGGCGGGGCCCTTGCGGGACTCGACTACACCCTGCCGATGGCGTCGGCCCAGGTGAAGTCGGCGGTGTTGCTGGCCGGCCTGCAGGCCGATGGACCGGTGACGGTCGTCGAGCCCGAGGCGACGAGGGACCATATGGAGCGGATGCTGCGCGCCTTCGGGGCCACGGTGACGGTATCTGATCACAATGATCGCCGGGTCATCACCCTCCAGCCGGGCGCGAAGCTCTCCGGCAGTCATGTAGCGGTGCCGGGCGACCCGTCGTCGGCGGCCTTCCCGATCGTGGCGGCCCTGATCACGCCGGGCTCGGAGGTGACGGTGACGGGTGTCATGCTCAATCCGTTGCGGACCGGCCTGTTCGACACACTGCGCGAGATGGGCGCGGATCTGACCATCAGCAACCGTCGTGACGCCAGCGGCGAGGAGGTCGGCGACATCACCGCCCGCCATTCGATCCTTCGAGGCGTCGTCGTGCCGCCGGGCCGCGCGCCCAGCATGATCGACGAGTATCCGATCCTCGCCATCGCCGCAGCGTTCGCGACCGGCGACACGGTGATGCGCGGCGTGGGCGAAATGCGGGTCAAGGAAAGCGACCGCATCGCTCTGATGGCGGCGGGCCTCGAATCCTGCGGCGTCGATGTCGAGGAAGAGCCCGAGGGCTTCATCGTCCATGGATCGGGAGAGACGCCGCGCGGCGGCGGCCTGGTCGAGACCCATGGCGATCACCGCATCGCCATGAGCCATCTGATCCTCGGCCTCGCCGCTCGCGAACCGGTCCGCATTGACCAGCCGGGCATGATCGCCACCAGCTTCCCGACCTTCGCCGACATGATGCGCGGCCTCGGCGCCGACATCGCGGAGGGCTGAGGGATGGGCTTCACAATCGCCGTCGACGGCCCTGCGGCCTCCGGCAAGGGCACGATCGCCGTCAGGCTGGGCGCGCTCTACGGCTTTCCCGTGCTGGATTCGGGCCTGCTCTATCGCGCGGTGGGCATGAAGGTGCTGTCCGAGGGGGGCGATCTGTCGGACGAGGCCGCCGCCACGGCCGCCGCCCGATCGCTGGAGCCCTCCGAGCTGGAGGGGCCCGTCGTGCGCACCCGCGCCGCCGGCGAGGCGGCCAGCCGCGTGGCCATCTACACGCCGGTCCGCCGGGTGCTGCGGGACTTCCAGCGCACGTTCGCCCTGCAGGAACCCGGCGCGGTGATTGATGGCCGGGACATCGGCACCGTCATCGCCCCGGACGCCCCGGCCAAGCTCTATGTCACGGCCACGCCCGAGGCCCGTGCGACGCGCCGCTGGAAGCAGCTGGTCGGCCAGGGCGAGGCGGTCACCTATGAGGAGATCCTCGCCGACATCCATACGCGCGACGCCCGTGACTCGGCCCGCGCCGACTCGCCGATGGTGGCCGCGCCCGACGCGGTCTTGCTCGATACGACCGAAATGACTATAGACGCGGCCTTCGATGCGGCCCGCCGTATCGTCGAGGCGGCGCGCAGCCGGCGGGAAACCGCCAAAGGCTAATCCAACGCGCCGACCCGAACGGCCGCGGGCGCACAAATCCACCTGAAACCCATGGACCGCTCGGACTCCGCCGGCATCCCGCCGCCTGTCCGCGATCCGCAACCAAGAGACTGAAACACCTAATGGCCGACGATATGAGCCTGAACCCCAGCCGCGACGATTTCGCGGCCCTCCTTGACGCCTCGATGGGCGGCGCCGGCGGCGACTTCGCCGAAGGCACTGTCATCAAGGGCAAGGTCGTGGGCATCGAAAAGGACTTCGCCATCATCGACGTGGGCCTCAAGACCGAGGGCCGCATCCTGATCAAGGAATTCGGCGTCGACGACGCCGGCAAGCCCACGCTGAAGATCGGCGACGACGTCGAAGTCTTCCTCGAGCGCCTCGAGAACGCCTTGGGCGAAGCGGTCATCAGCCGTGAAAAGGCCAAGCGCGAAGAAGCCTGGACCCGCCTCGAAGTGGTGTTCGCCAAGCAGGAGCCGGTCATGGGCTCCATCGTCGGTCGCGTGAAGGGCGGCTTCACCGTCGACCTGGGCGGCGCCAGCGCCTTCCTTCCGGGGTCGCAGGTCGACATCCGCCCGGTCCGCGACGTCGGTCCGCTGATGGGCAAGGAACAGCCCTTCGCCATCCTCAAGATGGACCGTCCGCGCGGCAACATCGTCGTCTCGCGTCGCGCCATCCTCGAGGAAGCCCGCGCCGAACAGCGCACCGAACTGGTCAGCCAGCTGCTCGAGGGCGAAGTCCGCGAAGGCGTGGTCAAGAACATCACCGACTACGGTGCGTTCGTGGACCTGGGCGGCATCGACGGCCTGCTGCACGTCACCGACATGAGCTGGAAGCGCGTCTCGCATCCGTCGCAGGTCCTGGCCGTCGGCGACACCGTCAAGGTGCAGATCATCAAGATCAACCCGGACACCCAGCGCATCAGCCTCGGCATGAAGCAGCTGCAGTCCGATCCGTGGGATGGCGTTGAAGCCAAGTACCCGGTCGGCGCCAAGTACACCGGCCGCATCACCAACATCACCGACTACGGCGCGTTTGTTGAGCTGGAAGCCGGCGTTGAAGGCCTGGTCCACGTCTCGGAAATGTCCTGGACCAAGAAGAACGTCCACCCCGGCAAGATCGTCTCCACCTCGCAGGAAGTGGACGTCATCGTGCTCGACGTCGACAGCTCCAAGCGCCGCGTGTCGCTGGGCCTCAAGCAGGCCATGGCGAACCCGTGGGACGCCTTCCTGTCGGCGCACCCGATCGGCTCGACCGTCGAGGGCGAAGTCAAGAACGCCACCGAGTTCGGCCTGTTCGTCGGCCTGGACGGCGACATCGACGGCATGGTCCACCTGTCCGACCTCGACTGGAACGCGTCTGGCGAAGAAGCCATGGCGAAGTTCAAGAAGGGCGACATGATCAAGGCCAAGGTCCTCGACGTCGACGTCGAGAAGGAACGCATCAGCCTCGGCGTCAAGCAGCTGGGCGGCGATCCGATGACCGGCGACACCTTCCGCAAGGGTCAGACGGTGACTGTCACGGTGACCGAGGTCACCACGGGCGGCATCGAGGTCAAGTTCGGCGAAGACGACGCGCCGATGACGGCCTTCATCCGCAAGTCGGACCTGTCGCGCGACCGCCAGGAGCAGCGCCCCGAGCGCTACGCCGTCGGCGACCGCGTCGACGCCCAGGTGACCAACATCGACAAGGTCGCCCGTCGGGTGTCCGTCTCGATCAAGTCGCTGGAAATGGCCGAAGAGAAGGAAGCCATCGAGCAGTTCGGGTCCTCGGACTCCGGCGCCTCGCTGGGCGACATCCTCGGCGCGGCCCTGCGCGAAAAGGCCTCGAAGGACTAGCCTTCGACCTTCAGCGCTAACGAAGTCATTCGGCCGCCCCCGGTTAACCCCCCCCCCCGATAATTTTTAGGCCAACAAGATT
>CAZISF010000117.1:501-10030 GCA_964541915.1 uncultured Caulobacter sp. | reverse complement strand
CAGGCCGGTCTCTCCAAGGCCGATGGCGACCGGCTGAACGACGCCGCCGAGACCCACTACACCGCCTGTTGCGACGCTTGGGTCGCGTTGGCGCAGGCCGTCGCCGGCCATGCCCTGGCCGCGCTGATCGACGAAGCGCGTCCGATCCTGCAACGCTATCGCGACCACAAGCGCGCCAGCGCCCAGCTCGATTTCGACGATCTGATTTTCGCCGCGCGCGACTTGCTGCGCGACCACGACGCCGTGCGCCAGGCGCTGGGACAGCGTTTCGCCCATGTCCTCGTCGACGAGTTTCAGGACACCGATCCCCTGCAAACCGAAATCTTCTGGCGGCTGTGTGGCGAGCCGGTCGATGGCGATGACGACTGGACCCAGTTCCAAATCCGGCCGGGCGCGCTCTTCCTGGTCGGCGACCCGAAGCAGGCGATCTATCGCTTCCGGGGCGCCGATGTCGGCGCCTATGTGCAGGCGCGCGACGCCTTCCGCGCCCAGGACTCCGGCAGCCTTCTGTCGATCTCCACCAACTTCCGCTCCTGCGCCTCGATCCTCACCTTCGTCAACGAGCGCTTCGAGGCCGTCCTCTCGGCCGATGGACAGCCGGGGTTCACCGCGCTCGACCCGTTCCATGACGATCGGGGCGGCCTGTGCGTGGCGGCTCTCGACATCGCCGTGGCCGACGAAAACGGCAAGGCCAGCGCCGAACAGCAGCGCGACGCCGAAGCTGACGCCATCGCCGAGTTGTGCGCCCGGCTGATCGAAAGCCACACCATCATCGACCGTCGCAGCGGCGCCGAGCGCCCCTGCCAGCCGGGCGACATCGCCTTGCTGGCGCCAACCGGCGCAGAGCTGTGGCGCTATGAGGAAGCCCTGGAACGCCGCGGTATCCCTGTCGCGACCCAAGCCGGCAAGGGGCTCTTCCGTCGCCAGGAGGTCCAGGATCTGATCGCGCTGACCCGCGTTCTGGCCGACCGCCGCGACACCCTGGCGCTCGGCGCGCTGCTGCGCGGGCCTCTGGTCGGACTCACCGAAGAAGACCTGCTGGACATCATCTGGGGACTTCCGCGCTCGGAGGAACAGCCGGATCGGATTCCGCGCCTGGATCTCAGCATCGATCCTGCCGTCATCGCGCACCCGCTCGCGCGCGAAGTCATCGAGCGGCTGCAATCGCTCTCCCGGCGCGGCAACAGCACGACCCCGCACGAGCTGCTCTCGCAGGCCGTGGACGTGTTGCGCGTCCGTCCGCTCCTCCTCGAGCGCCATCGCGGCCAGGCCGAGCGCGCGCTCGCCAATGTCGATCTCTATCTCAGCCTGTCGACCGGCTACGCCGTGCGCGGTTTGCGCGCCTTCGCCGAGGCGATGACAGCGGCGTGGTTCGACGAGGCCCGCGCCGTCGAGGGACGGCCCGACGCCCAGGAGGAAGCGGTCGCGCTCTTCACCATGCACGCGGCCAAGGGGCTGGAATGGCCGATCGTCATTCCGGTCAACACCATGACCGGCGTCATGGCGCCCGACAGCGCCGTGATCGACCGCCAGACCGAGACCTTCTATTGCCCGGTCCTGGGCGTCGTGCCCGAGGGCTACGAAACCGCGCGCCAGGCGGAGAAGGAGGAGCTCGACCGCGAACGCATCCGGCTCTGGTATGTCGCGGCCACCCGCGCCCGCGAACTCCTCGTCTTGCCCCGGCTCGACGCCACGCCGTCGAAATCGGCCTGGATCGGTCTCGTCGATCTGTCGCTCGCCGACTTGCCCGGCCTGGACGTCTCTCACCTGCCTGCCGGTCTCGCGGCCGCAGGTGCGGGCGCAGGCAACACCCAGACGCGCGTGAGCTTCGCCACCGAAGCCGAAGCCATCGCGGTCGCGCAGACGCGGTTGACCTGGCTCGCGCCCAGCCGTGACGAAAACGCCGCCGGGACCGTGCTGCGGGAAGAGGAAGCCGCGCTCTGGACGGGATCGGCCGACGATCAGCCCCCCGAGCTGGAAGCAGCCGTCCTCGTGCAGGGTGGCCGCGAGCGTGGGCTGATCCTCCACAAGCTCATGGAAGAGGTGCTGACCGGCGAAATCCCAGAAGCGGAAGCCGCCCTGACCGAACGGGCGGCCGACCTTATCCGCGCCCTCGGCCGCTCTTCGGTCGCCGACCCGGCGACGGGGCTGTCGGCGCAGGAACTAGCGGCCTGTGTCGCCCGGACCCTGGCTCTACCTGACATCGCGGCCCTGCGGCCGGGTCTTCTGGCCGAATTTCCTGTCTATGCCGCTCAGGCGGCCGACGGTGTGGAAACCGCAACGGCAGGGATCGCCGATGCCCTGACCCTGACGGCCGAGGGCCGCCCCGCCGTCATCGTGGACTGGAAAAGCGATGTGACGCCGGCGCCGGGAACGCTCGATCACTATCGCGCGCAGGTGCGGGCCTATCTCGACATGACCGGAGCCGAGCGCGGACTGATCGTGCTGATGACCTCCTGCACCGTCATTCCCGTCCTGCCGACGAAGCCGACCGAGAGCGAGGCGGCCTGAGCCCATGTCGTCTCTTGCTTGGATCGATTTCGATGAAGCCGAGCGGCAGCGCGCGCAGCGCATCATGGCGCTCTTTCAGGAGCGCGAGACCCGCGACGAGTTGGGGCTGGGGGCGATCCGGGATTCCATCGCCGATCACCTCTTTCCGGGCACGAGCACGATCCAGACGCGCCTGCGATACATGCTGTTCATTCCCTGGCTCTATCGGGCGCTGGAAAAGCGCGAAGTCCCTGAAGCGCAGCTCCGCACCGAGGCGCGCGACACCGAAATCCGACTTGCCGACGCCCTGAAAGCCGGCGGTGAGTCCAACGGCATCATCGGCCGGGATGCAGGACCACGGCTCCAGCGGTTGCCGAGTTCCGTCTATTGGGCTGGTCTGGGCGCGTGGGGCATCCGGGTCTTTCCGGGCTCGCTCGACAGTCTGTTCGTCGCCTTGCGTGGCCGTAGCCGGTCGCGCGGCGCATCCAGCGGCGAAGACGCTCTGGCCGGCGCCCAGACGCCCGCCGTCTGGAATCCGGCCTTGCCCCAGATGCCCGGCGACCTGCTTGAGCACGCCGTCTTCCGCCTGACCACCGACGAGGCGCAATTCATCATCGACCGCCTGATCGCCAGCCAGCCCACCGCACTGCTCACGATGCTGGCACGCGAAGGCATCGACGCAGACTGCGACTATATCTGGACGCACCCCCATCTGTCGGCGTTTCCATCCGCAGCGCGCCGCCTCGTCCAGCATGGGGAAATCTTCTCCCATGTGATGCAGGGCGCCGCGCTGCTCTATAACCTCGCCCTCAGCGAGCTGCGCCAGCGCAACGACTGGATCGAGGACTATCGCGCTCGGCTTGAAGCCTGGAGCGACCAACTCGATACCAGCGCCGTCCGCGCGTGGTCGCTCGATGATTTCTGGAATGTCGTGGAGCATCCGGCGCACGCCGTCCGACCGGCCGCCAAGCGGTTCGTGAGCGAGTGGCGCGATTTGGTTCTGGCCGGGACGGAGCAGATAATCTCGGCGCCCGCGGCGCGGCGGCTCGTCGAGGAGCGCGAACGCCGGCTCAAGACCGGCCAGTCCCGCTACGCCAATCACGCTGTCCGTGACCGCTGGACCGGCGCATCGGGCGCCGACCGCCTCAGCTTCCGCTGGGCGCAGGCCAAATCCCACCTGCGGGATCTCGCCCATGCTGAATAGGCGCAGCCTCGATCCCGAACAGCGAACGCTCTACGGTGCGAATCTTCAGCCGCCGGCGGGCTATGTCTTTGACGCGGCGGTCGCCACGACCTTCTCGCTCGACTTCGAGACGGCGCTCGCCGTGCCGGTCAGTCTGGCGCTCTTCGCCGCCGAGAACCGCGACGACATTCTCTCTCATCCTCTGGCGCTGCTGGAAGGCGCCGAGCGCATCGCCGGCCGCCTCGTCGTCTTCACCGACGCCGGCCATATCCAGGCGAGCGCCCGGCCACATTCCCGCCTTTGCTCGCTGCTCGAACGCATCATCGTCGAGGTCGCCGCCCCTCGAGGCGGAGCCTTCCACCCCAAGATGTGGGCGCTGCGCTTCACGCCGTTGCGGCCCGAAGACCCCGCCCGCCTGCGTCTGCTCATTCTCTCCAGAAACCTGACGCGCGACCGCTCATGGGACATTGCCGCCACCCTCGACGGCGTGATCACCAAGCAGCCCAAGGCGGTCAATCGCCCGGTCGCCGACTTCCTTCGCCAGCTCCCCGACCTCGCGACCGTGGGCGTTCCCGACGGAACGAAGACGCTTGTCGATGACCTGGCCGAAGACATGCGCCGCGCCGAATGGAGCCTGCCCGAACCGTTCCAGAGCGTCTCCTTCGCCGTCAACGGCCTCGGCGGAAAGCCATGGCGCCCGGAACCCTGCGTTCGGCTGGGCGTCGTCTCGCCCTTCTGCGACGATCAAACCTTGTCGATGCTCGCCGGTCTGGCCAGCGCCGAAAAGCCCATCTTCATCGGGCGATCCGACGAACTCGCCCAGGTGCCCGGCGCCACGCTCGATGGCTTTGCCCGCGTGGCCGTGCTCGACGAAATGGCGGCCACGGAAGATGGCGAGGAGGAGGACGCAGCGGCCCTGCAAGGGCTCCATGCCAAGGCGTTCATCGCCGAACGCGGCTGGGACACCGCGATCACGGTCGGCTCGGGAAACGCCACGCGGCCGGCGCTGCTGACCGGCAGCAATGTCGAGATCTTCACCACCCTGACCGGCAAGCGATCACGGGTCGGCAGCGTCGAGGAAATCCTCGGCGACAAGGGGTTTGGCCGGCTGACGCGGCCGTTCGTCCGCGACGAGACGGGAGCCGCCGATGCCGCGCAACGAGCCGCCGAGGCTCGTTTGGATCAGGCCCGGCGCGAGATTTGCCGCAGCGGCCTCACGCTCCGTTGCGAGCGCGGCGAGCACGCCGCCGATGGCGCGCCGGTCTGGCGGGTCTGGCTGATCCCGTCCGAACCGCTGCACCTTACCGGGCTCGGTACGCTGCGAGTTTGGCCGATCACGCGGGGCGAAGGACATGCGCGCGATGTGCTGGAGCCGCTCCGACAGGGACAGCCCGCCGACCTTGGCGCAATGCCCTTGGTCGACCTTACCCGGTTCCTCGCCTGTCACCTGACGGACGAGACGGAAGACGTCTCGATCCTGTTCAGCACCGGGCTCATGATGGAGGGGCTGCCCGCAGAGCGCCACGCCGCCATCCTGCGCTGGGTGATCGACAGCAAGGACGCCTTCTTCCGCTATCTCCGCCTGCTCCTCTCCGAATTAGGCGATCCCTTCGCCGCCGCCCTCGCGGCGCAGGACGGGTCAGGTCAGGGCGCTTGGCGCGCGGCAAGCGACGACGCGCCCATCCTCGAGGAGATGGTTCGGGCCTTCTGCCGGGGCGGCGACCAGCTTCGCGCCATCGAACGGCTGATCGCACGCCTGGAAACCGGCGACGGTGACGATACCGATCCGATTCCGGCCGAGTTCCGCGCACTCTGGAATACATTCCGAATTGCGCTCGCCACGCAGGATGCCGCGCATGCCGAATGAACGGTTTCGCGCCGACGCGGCGCTCGCTCCCCTCAAGGTCTTTCAGCGGCGCACCGTCGACTACGTCTTCGATCGGCTCTACGGCGAGGACGATCCTGTCCGCCAGTTCCTGGTCGCCGACGAAGTCGGCCTCGGCAAGACGATGGTGGCGCGCGGGGTCATCGCCCGCATGATCGAACACCTGTGGGACAGCACCAAGCGGATCGACATCCTCTACATCTGCTCGAACCAGGCGATCGCCGCCCAGAACCTCAACCGGCTGAACGTCCTCGGGCGGCGCGAGCTGGCCCTGCCGACCCGCATGACGCTCGTTCCCCTGCAACTGCGCGATCAGGCGGGCCTCGACGCCAACAGGGTGAACTTCATCAGCCTGACGCCGGGCACGACCTTCGATTTGCGCTCCGCGACGGGCGTGACACAGGAACGCGCCTTGCTGCTCCATCTCCTGCGCGACCTCGTTACGCGCCCGCGTGGCCTGCACAACCTTTTGCAGGTCACGGCCGGCGTCGAGGGTTGGAACCGCGCTGTGGACAACCTCACCCTCGAAGGCGTCGACAAGCGCATCATCGAGCGTTTCCGCCGCGACGTGCAGGCGGATCGCGACCTCTTCGAGGAACTCGAACGGATTTGCGAACTCTTCCCGCGCCGCCGGGACACCTATCCCGCAGAAATGACACAGCCCCGCAACAGCCTGGTCGCCCGGCTCCGCGCCAAGCTGTCCCACGCCTGCGTGGATGCGCTGCAACCCGACCTCATCATCATGGACGAGTTCCAGCGGTTTCGGGATCTGCTGCATGGCGACAGCGACGCGGCGATCCTCGCGCGCGAACTGTTCGACTACTCGGGAGGCGACGGGCACGCTGCCCGCACCTTGCTGCTCTCAGCCACACCCTACCGGATGCTCACGCTCGCCGGCGACGAGCCCGACGAAGGCGACCACTATCAGGACTTCCTTGAGACCTTGAGTTTCCTCTACGGCCGGGAAAAGGGGCCGGAGGTGGCAGCCACGCTGGCGCGTGAAATGCGCGCCTTCCGCCGCCTCCTGCATGCCCTGCCACAGTCACATGCCTCAGCGGTCGAGACCCGCCAGACCATCGAACGGCGCCTGCGCCGTGTGATCGCCCGAACCGAGCGGGTCGCATCCACGGTCGAGCGCAACTCCATGATGAGCGAGCCTCCCATCACGGTCTCGATCGCGCCCGCCGACCTCGCGCAGGCATCCGCCGTTTCTCAGGTGGCGCGCACGCTCGATGCGCCGGAGATCATCGAATACTGGAAGTCTTCGCCCTATCTGCTCAACTTCATGCGCCACTACAGCCTGAAGCGGCTGCTGGAAGACCAGGTCGACGCGCCTTCGGCCGTGCTCCGCACCGCAATCCAGGCGGCTCGACCGGCCATGCTCGATCACGACGCCATCGACGCCTATGCGCCGCTGGACCCGGCCAACGGTCGCATGCGAGCAATCATGGACGACATCTTCGGCCAGCATCTGGAACAGAACCTCTGGATACCCGCCGCCATGCCCTATTACGGCGAGGCGCGAGCCGGGGCGCCCCTGACCAAGGCGCTGATATTTTCGTCCTGGTCCATGGTGCCCGATGCAATCGCAGCTCTGCTGTCCTACGAAGCCGAACGGCGCATGGGCGTCGGCGAATCCGGCCGGCGCTATTTCGAGCAGCATCGCCTGCGCCCCTTGCAGTTTCGGCAGGATCACGGCCGGCTCGCTGGTCTGCGCGCGCTGCTGCTGATCTATCCCTCGCCGGCGCTGGCCGAGCTGGCCGACCCGCTGGCGGTGTTCAGTGAAACGGGAGCCGCCTTGTCGCTGGAGGGAATGCGCTCCGCTGTGGGCGACCGCCTCAAGCCCGTCCTCGGTGCCTTGAAGGAAGGCGCGGTGTCGCATCAGGACGCGCACAGCGCCGAGTGGGCCGCCCCAGCCGTGATCGATGATCTGTTAGGCGCGCGATCCCGCGCTTGGCTGGAGACGCCCCACGGCATGCGCGCCCTGGCGAGCGAAGACGCCTTCCACGATCATGTCGCCGAACTGGCGGCAGCGGTGAAGACGCGCGACATCGGCGCTTTGTCGGACGATCTTTTGGACCTGCTGGTTGACGTCGCGCTCGGCAGTCCGGCTGTCTGCGCTCTTCGCGCCCTCAAGCGGATCGCACCCGAGCTGGCGTGGGATGACCCGCGCTTGCTCAGCGCTGCCGCTGAAGTCGCCTGGTCGTTCCGGGCGCTGTTCAATCAGCATGACGCGGTCGCCTTGCTACGACGGGATACCGACGATCATTACTGGCGCCGCGTGCTGGTCTATTGCGCCCAGCAAAACCTACAGGCGGTTCTGGATGAATACGCACACTACCTCGTCGATGCCGAAGGTCTCGGCGCCCGGCCAGCCGAGGATCGCGCAGTCGGTGTCGCTCGCGCCATGGCCCAAGCCCTAGCCATCCGCCCGTCGCAGATCGACGTCGATGACGTGCAGGTCAAGGAAGAGTCCCTTGCTATCAGCAAGTTCCAGATGCGCGGCCGCTTCGCCATGCGGCTTGCCGACTACAAAGACGAAGACGGCGCCGTCGCGCGGCTCGGAGGCGTGCGTGACGCCTTCAACTCACCGTTCCGGCCGTTCGTTCTCGCCACCACGTCGGTCGGCCAAGAAGGGCTGGACTTCCATCCCTATTGCTATCGCGTCTATCACTGGAACTTGCCGGGCAACCCGGTGGATCTCGAGCAGCGCGAAGGCCGGGTCCACCGCTTCAAGGGCCATGCCGTGCGCCTCAACCTGGCCGAGCGCCAGGCCGGCGTCGTCAGGGGGCGTGGCCAAGCGCCTAGCGATCCGTGGAAGTTGATGTTCGAGCGCGCGCGATCCGAGGCGGCGGTTGACACCGATCTCATTCCCTATTGGATCTATGAAGGTTCCGTGCGTGTCGAGCGGAGCGTGCCGATGCTGCCGTTCAGTCGGTATGGCACGCGGCTATCCTGGCTCAAGCGCAGCCTCACGGTCTATCGTCTAGCCTTTGGCCAACCGCGGCAGGACGACCTGCTCGACTACCTGCAAACTCTGGCCGGCAACGGCATGGAACCGAGCTTGCTTGGCGATCTGCAAATCCGGCTCGAGCCAGAGGCTTCCAACTGGCCGGCACGATGATTTCGTTCACCTTGGCCCGGATTCGCTCACCAGAAATGGCGGGCGTGCCGGTCGGCGCTCCCGACACGCCCGCCGTCTCGTTCATGAGAGGCAAATTACCCCTCATGCGGCTGGCTATATGTCGGCCAGCCTGGTGGGCTTCATGCGGGTTCGCCGCCATTCCCACCGCCATGCTTGATCCGCCCTAAAGTGCGGCTTCTCCCATGGTCCCCGCGCTTATCGGGTCCGGGTCCCCATTCTCAGTTCAGGCTGTAGGCGGTTCTGCCATCGGGCCGAGTGTGTCGATCTCGGCGATCTTCTGAAACTCGGCGAGATAGTCCTGCTGGTGGACTGCCAACCAGCGAACCACCCGATTGTTCGCAAGGAGCTTGGCGATGTATCCGCGCGCGACGGTCAGATGCAGATTGTCGATGCCGTAGGTTTCCTCGACCGACTTCACTTGAGTCTGGAGCGCCGCCAGCTCCCGCTCCATGCGGGCGATCTGTTGGCTGGAGGGGGTCGTCTTCCCTCGCCCCTTTCCCTGCTTGGCAGCCACTAGTTGGTTTTCGGATGTGGCCGCGCGCAAGGCTCGGGCGAACATGACGGTGAAATTGTTCTGGCCGATCATCAGATCGGCGGCCTCAATCTGCCTCACAGACGTCATCTGACGCAGAATGTCGAACACCTTCATCGAGCAAGGTGTGTCCTTCAGCATCTCGGCCGCCTCGGGGCTGATCCCTTCGAGCAGCTTGAAACGCCGTAGCACGGACTCGACTTGAAGGTTCAGAGCGGCGGCGATGTCGGCCGATGACACGCCCCGGTCCATCGCGCGCGCAATCATCCGATGCTCCTGGATGGGCGGGATGCG
>CAZISF010000117.1:0-474 GCA_964541915.1 uncultured Caulobacter sp. | reverse complement strand
ACAAAGTTCCTTCCGCGCCTCCAGCCGAAGGGGGCGGTCGAGTAGAAACCAGGTTCCGGCGCTCTTTTTGTCGGCCATGACGACGGGGGCTTCGATCAGGCCGATCGCCTTGATCGAACTCAGAACCTGCGAGTAGGACCGGCTCTCCCTGGCGCCGGGCGGCAACGTCTTTAGCGGAACGATCGCCGCGACGGGGATCGTCAGAAAATCGCGGTCGAAGCCGAGGTGGATGCGGCCGTCATCCTGGTCCTTCTGTCCTTCAGTCATAGTCGCCTCCCGACACGCGGGCCTTGAGCGCGCGAGGCATGGTCGCCAGCCCTTCCGCCCTCAGCAGGTTGATGAAGCCGTCGTTGACGAGCAGATCCTTCAGCGCCTCGACGACGAACAGCAGCCGTGTCTGGGTGAAGTCCGACTTCTTCACGAGCAGGCGCTGCTTTTCGGCCTCACGCTGATAGACTTGCATGAGATCGGCGG
>CAZISF010000116.1:0-10171 GCA_964541915.1 uncultured Caulobacter sp. | reverse complement strand
GCAGCGGCTCTTCCTTCTGGTTGCCGATGACGCTGTCGTAGTCGGCGCAGGCGCCCGCGTCCGTCTGGTAGGCGGTGCCGCCGGGCAGGATCTGGCAGTCGGCGGTCGGCACATGGGTATGGGTGCCCACGACCAGGCTGGCGCGGCCGTCGCAATAGTGGCCCATGGCCATCTTCTCGGACGTGGCCTCGCAGTGCATGTCGACGATCACCGCGTCGGCCACCTGGCTCAGCGGCGCCTTGTCCAGCTCGCGGTCGGCGGCGGCGAACGGGTCGTCCATGGCGTCCATGTGCACCCGGCCGAGCAGGTTGATGACGAAGATCGTCTTGCCGCTCTCCGTCTGGAACAGGTGGCTGCCGCGGCCGGGCGCGTCCGAAAGGATCGGGTAGTTGGCCGGCCGGATCAGGCGAGGTTCGCGCACGATGTAGGTCAGCGCTTCCTTCTGGTCCCAGCTGTGGTTGCCGAGCGTCAGGCAGTCGGCGCCGGCCTCGAACAGCTCACGCGCCGTGTTCTCGGTGATCCCGAAACCGGCGGCGGCGTTCTCCGCGTTGACGATGACGAACTCGAGGCCGAGGCGGCGACGGAGACCGGGCAGGTGGTCGGCCAGGCCGTCGCGGCCAGATTTGCCGACGACGTCGCCGAAGAAAGCAAAGCGCATCTAGAAGTCCTTCCGGGCCGCAATATACCCGGCCTCGGTCAGAATCCCATCCAGCGCCTGATCATGCGGCTCCCGGGGCAGACGCGGGACCTCCTGGCCGCTGTAGGCGAAGCCCACGGC
Organism: uncultured Caulobacter sp.; assembly: GCA_964541915.1. Classification (GTDB taxonomy): domain Bacteria; phylum Pseudomonadota; class Alphaproteobacteria; order Caulobacterales; family Caulobacteraceae; genus Caulobacter. The sequence goes on along the minus strand of CAZISF010000116.1, from coordinate 9,393 downwards.
GAGGGGCGGGCGAGGGGTGTCACGCAGCGCCGCCAGCGTCCGGTCATAGTGGCCGCCGCCCTGGCCGAGGCGCCCGCCGCCGCGATCGAACGCCAGCAGGGGGACCAGGATCAGGTCCGGCCGCAGCTCGGCCGCGGAGGGCGACGGCGCGGGCAGCCCGGACAGGTCGTGGGTCAGCCGTTCGCCCGGCTTCCAGCTTCTGAACACCAACGGGCCGTCCTCGACCTCGACAGCCGGCAGGGACAGCCGCCAGCCCTGCTTCGCCAGCAGGTCGCCCAGCGGGCGCGGGTCGAGCTCGGCGCCGAGCGCCTTGTAGAGCGCGATCGCTCCGGCGCGTTTCAGGCCCAGCGCGCCGAGCATGTCGCCGACGCGGTCCGCGGCCATCCAGTCGGCTTCGGGATGCTCGGTCAGCAACGTCTTGCGCCGCGCGCGCGCCTCCAGACGGAGCGCGGCCTTCTGACTGGCGAGTTGGGGATCGGTCAGGGGTGCGTCCTTCGAGACGCGATCCTGAAGGATCGCTCCTCAGGATGACGCAGAGGGGTGGGCGACAAAACTGTTCGTCATGGTGAGGAGCGAGGCATCAGCCGAGCGTCTCGAACCACGCGATGCGGACAAAAGGGTGGCGGCGCCGCGAGAGCCGTGAAGGACGGTTCAATTCCCTCGACCTGGATAACCAGGTGGGCGCCGTGTGCCCAACCCCAGGGGGAAGGACAGGGACAGCTCCCTAGAGTGAATTAAGGTCGCTGGAATGTAGTTGCCTTCGACGTGAGCCACAGCATGACCCGCCACCTCGCAAGGTAGGCGTTCGGAGGACCAAAGGGAAGGGTCACCCCGCCGCGAGCTTCTCGATGCGCTTGGCGGCGTTCTCCAGCGCGGCCACGGCCTTGACCTCGACCCGCGACTGGTCGGTCTGGGTCCGGGCCAGTTCGCCCTGGATATGCTGAAGCCGCAGCTTCAGGTCGGCCATCTCGTCGGCCATCAGGAGCGCGCCCATCAGGAACAGGCGGGTGTCGCCGAGGTTGCCGACGTCCTGGCTGACCTGCCGCACCTGTTCGTCGAACAGCTTGGCGATGTCCATCAGGTGGCGTTCCTGGCCATCCTCGCAGCCGACGCTGTAGGGCTTGCCATTGATCTGCACGGTGACCTGGGCCATGTCGATCAGCCTTCCGATCCGGTGGCGGACTCGTCGCCCAGGGCGGCGCGGATTTCCGCAATGGCGCGCCCGAGCGCCTGCGAGGCCTGGGCGCCGGCCTCTTCCCGCGCCCGTTCGCGGGCCCGGGCGGCGTCCAGTTCGGCGGCCAGCCGCGACCGGTCCTGGTCGAACAGACCACCCGCCTCGGCGCCGGCCTCGGCCATCTTGTCGGACATGCGGCTCTCGAGCATCGCCATCGCGCGCTCCAGCCTGCGCACGGCCAGGTCCAGGGCGCTTCCCTCGGCCTCTCCCGTCATGTTCGCGGCTCTCCTGATCGAAGTCCTTTCTATAGACCGCACCGGGGCGTGACAGGAAGGCGGGTTGAAACGATCAGCCGCACATGCGAACGGGCGCCCATACCGAACGAGTCGAGAGAGCCAAAAATGTCCGTCAGCCCGGTCAAGATGGCCGACGCCATCCGCGTCCTGTCCATGGACGCCGTCCATGCCGCCAAGTCCGGCCACCAGGGCGCGCCCATGGGTCTCGCCGACGTTGCGACCGTGCTCTGGACGAAGTTCCTGCGCTACGACGCCGCCCGTCCGGACTGGGCCGACCGCGACCGCTTTGTGCTGTCGGCGGGCCACGCCTCGATGCTGATCTACAGCCTGCTGCACCTGACCGGCTCCAAGGCCGTGACGATGGATCAGATCCGCAACTTCCGTCAGTGGGGCAGCAACACCGCTGGTCACCCGGAATACGGCCACACGCCGGGCGTCGAGGTGACCACCGGCCCGCTGGGCCAGGGCATCGCCACGGCTGTCGGCATGGCCATGGCCGAGCGCTCGATGAACGCCCGCTACGGCGACGACCTCGTCGACCACCGCACCTGGGTCATCGCCGGCGACGGCTGTCTGATGGAAGGCATCAGCCACGAAGCCATCTCGCTGGCCGGCCGGCTGAAGCTCAGCAAGCTGACGGTGCTGTTCGACGACAACAACACCACCATCGACGGCGCGGCGACGATCGCCGAGACCGGCGACCAGATGGCCCGCTTCAAGGCGGCCGGCTGGGCCGTCAAGGCCGTCGACGGCCACGACCATGGCAAGATCGCCGCCGCCCTGCGCTGGGCGACCCGACAGTCCGTCCCGACGATGATCGCCTGCAAGACCGCCATCCTGAAGGGCGCGGGCCCCAAGGAAGGGGACATCCACGGCCACGGCTATTCGCTGTTCGACGAGGAAGCGACCCTGGCCCGCAAGGCCATGGGCTGGCCGCTGCCGCCGTTCGAACTGCCGGAAGACATCGTCGACGCCTGGCGCAAGGCCGGCCGCAAGGGCGGCGGTCAGCGTCGCAAGTGGGAAGCCCGGCTGAAGGGCAGCGCCCACAAGGTCGACTTCACCCGGGCGATGAAGGGCGACCTTCCGGCTGACGCCTTCAAGGCGCTGGACGCCCATATCGACAAGATGCTCGCCGAGCCGGTGGTCAACGCCACCCGGGTGCACAGCGGCGCGGCCCTGGCCGTACTGACCCCGGCGATCCCCGAAATGATCGGCGGCTCGGCCGACCTGACCGGCTCCAACAACACCTACGTCAAGGGCATGGTCCCGTTCGACCTGCCCGACTATGCCGGCAAGTATGTCCACTACGGCGTGCGCGAGCACGGCATGGCGGCGGCGATGAACGGCATGGCGCTGCACGGGGGCGTGATCCCCTACAGCGGGGCCTTCATGGTCTTCTCCGACTACAGCCGCGCCGCCATCCGCCTCGGCGCGCTGATGGGCATTCGCGTGATCCACGTGATGACGCACGACTCGATCGGCGTCGGCGAGGACGGCCCGACCCACCAGCCGGTCGAGCACCTGGCGGCGCTGCGCGCGATGCCCAACCTGCTCGTCTTCCGCCCGGCCGACGTGGTCGAGGCCGCCGAATGCTGGCGTCTGGCGCTGGAAGCGAAGACCACCCCCTCGGTCATGGCCTTGTCGCGGCAGAAGACCGGCGTGGCCCGCACCCAGGGCGGCAACCTGTCGGCCAACGGCGCCTACGAACTCGTCGGCGCAGATGGCGAGGCCCAAGTGACGCTCTTCGCCTCAGGCTCGGAAGTGTCGATCGCGCTCGCCGCCCGAACCCTGCTTCAGGCCGACGGTGTGCCGACGCGCGTCGTCTCGACGCCATGCTGGGAACTGTTTGAGCAACAGACCGCCAAGTACCGCGCTGACACCATCGGCAAGGCCCCCGTGCGCGTCGCCGTCGAGGCGGCGGTGAAGTTCGGCTGGGAGCGGTTCATCGGCGAGGACGGCGCCTTCGTCGGCATGACCGGCTTCGGCGCCAGCGCCCCGGCCGAGCGGCTCTACAAGGAATTCGGCATCACAGCGGAAGCGGTGGCTGCCGTGGCCAGGGCGAAGCTCTGACACCCTGCGTCCTTCGACACGGCCCTTCGGGCCTGCTCAGGATGACGTAGACCGTTTCACGTCATGGTGAGCAGTTCCCGCAGGGGGCGTGTCGAACCACGCACTCTGGAGGCCACCTCATGAAACTCGGCACCCCCCTCAGCCCGTCCGCCACGCGCGTCATGCTTCTCGGCTGCGGCGAGCTCGGCAAGGAAGTGGCCATCGAGCTGCAGCGGCTGGGGGTCGAGGTGATCGGCGTCGACCGCTACGCCGACGCCCCGGCCATGCAGGTGGCCCACCGCAGCCATGTCATCACCATGACCGACGCCGTCGCCCTGCGCGCGGTGATCGAGGCCGAGCGGCCGCACCTGATCGTGCCGGAGATCGAGGCCATCGCCACCGACGAACTGGCGAAGATCGAGGCCGAGGGCCTCGCGACAGTGATCCCGACCGCCCGCGCTGCCCAGCTGACCATGAACCGCGAGGGCATCCGCCGGCTGGCCGCCGAAGAGCTGGGCCTGCCGACCAGCCCCTATGCCTTCGCCGGCTCGCGGGAGGCGCTGGAGGCGGGCGCGGCGGCCGTCGGCTACCCCTGTTTCGTCAAGCCGGTGATGAGCAGTTCCGGCAAGGGCCAGTCCTATGTCGAAAGCGCCGCCGACATCGGCGCGGCCTGGGACTACGCCCTGTCGGCCGGGCGGGTGGAGACGGCGCTGGTCATCGTCGAGGGCCGCATCGCCTTCGACTTCGAGATCACCCTGCTGACGGTTCGCTCGCTCGGCGCCGATGGCGATATCCGGACGTCCTTCTGCGCCCCGATCGGCCATCGCCAGGTCAAGGGCGACTATGTCGAGAGCTGGCAGTCGCAGGCCATGACCGCCGCAGCCCTCGCCAGCGCCCAGGACATCGCCGGCAAGGTCACCGCCGCGCTCGGCGGTCGTGGGCTGTTCGGCGTCGAGCTGTTCGTGAAGGGCGACCAGGTCTGGTTCTCCGAGGTCAGTCCGCGGCCCCACGACACGGGGCTGGTCACCCTCGCCACCCAGCACCAGAGCGAGTTCGCCCTGCACGCCCGCGCCATCCTCGGCCTGCCGGTCGACGTCAGCCTGCGCGAGCCGGGCGCCAGCGCGGTGATCTACGGCGGCCTGGACGCGACGGGCGTGGCCTTCGAGGGTGTCGCCGAGGCGCTGTCCGGCCCCGGCGTCGATCTGCGCCTGTTCGGCAAGCCCGAGGCCTTCGAGCGTCGGCGGATGGGTGTGGCGCTGGCCCGCGCCGCCGACACCGATACCGCCCGGGCCAACGCCGTGGCGGCGGCGGCGAAGGTGAGGGTGGTTCCGGGCTGAGGGCCCGGCGCAGGTCACTGTCGCGGCCTGCGTCGGACTTGCAACAATCCTGCGCGGTTCGGCAAAACGACGGTCATCCAGCCGTGCCACGCTGTGCCGGGGCAAACAGGATCCGGGAGCGAATACATGACGAGCGCCATTGCACGCGCGGCCCTTATGGCCGGACTTCTGACGCTGGGCGCCGCGACGTCGGTGGTCGCCCAGTCGACCCCTCCTGCAGCCGTCGCACCCGTCGCGGTGGCCCCGCGCGAGATCGCGGGCCGGGTCGCCAGGGCGATCCAGGATCGCTACTTCGACGTCGCGAAGGGCAAGGCCATCGCCGACAGCCTGCGCGCCGATGTGGCGCAGGGGGCGTTCGATGGCTTCACCGATCCGCGCGACCTGGCCACCGCCTTGACGCGCCGGCTGTCGCCCATCGACCACCATTTCAACGTCGGCTGGACTCCGGCTGGCGCGGGGCCTGCTCCGGGCCCCGGCGGCGGTGGTCCGGTCATGGTCCGCCGCGGGCCGGGCGGTCCCCACGAGGTCGACCCCTTCGATCGCCGGAACAGTTTCGGGTTCCGACGCGTCGAGTCCCTGCCGGGCGGCATCGGTTATGTCGACATGCGCCAGTTCGCCAATTTCGCCTTCGGCCAGCCGGATGAGCCCGCCCGGCAGGCCGTGGACGCCGTGTTGACCCTGCTGACCGCCTCCGACGCGGTGATAATCGATCTGCGGGAGAACGGCGGCGGATCGCCGGCCATGGTCGGCTATCTGGTCAGCGCCTTCACCCCGAAGGACGCGAAAATCTACAATGTGTTCCATACGCGCGGCGGAACCTCGGACGAGTCGCCTGTCGAGTATTTCGCCCGCCCGCGCCTCGACATTCCGGTCTATGTGCTGATCAGCGCCCGCACCGGCTCGGCCGCCGAAGCCTTCGCCTACACGATGCAGGCGGCCAAGCGCGCTACCATCGTCGGCGAGGCCAGCGGGGGCGCGGCCAATCCCGGCGGGCGCGTTCCGCTGGGCGAGGGCTGGTCGGTGTTCGTCTCCAGCGGGTCGCCGATCAATCCGGTCACCGGCGGCAACTGGGAAGGCGCTGGCGTTCAGCCGGACATCGCCGTTCCGTCGGCCGACGCCCTGACCCGCGCCCCTCAGCTGGCGCTGGAGGCGCTGCTGGCCAAGGCGCCGGACAGCCCGGTCGCCGTCGACACCCGCTGGGCGCTTGAAGCCCTGAAGGCCGAGATCAATCCGCCGGCGTCGATCGGCGGGCTCGATGACTACGCCGGAACCTACAACGGCGACCTGGTGGTCAGGCGCGTCGGGGCGACCCTGGTCATGCAACGCGGCCGCCGTCCGGCCGCCGTGCTGCTGCCGCTGGGCGACGGCGTCTTCTACGTCCAGGGGGATCCGTCCCGCCGGGTGGCCTTCGAACGCGACGCCTCCGGCAAGGTCACCGCCCTGACCCAGAGCAGCCCCAACGGCCAGAGCGCCCGGTTCCGCCCGGGCAACTGATTGCCGATCAAAGTCACAAACCCTCACCGGATGTGACCGGGTCAAATCCCGCTCCGGGGTTGACTCCAGGGCCCCTGACCGCAAAACCCGCGCCCAATCAGAAACATTGCCGCCGGGAGCGCTTTACCCATGACCCTTCGCGTCGCCATCAACGGATTTGGCCGGATCGGCCGTCTGGTCCTGCGCTCTATCGCCGAGCACAACCGCACGGACATCGAGGTCGTGGCGATCAACGACCTGGGTCCGGTGGAAACCAACGCCCACCTGTTCCGCTATGACAGCGTGCACGGCCGCTTCCCCGGGACGGTGACGACCGGCGAGGACTGGATCGACATCGGCCGCGGCAAGATCAAGGTCACGGCGATCCGCAACCCGGCCGAGCTGCCGCACAAGGAGCTCAACGTCGACATCGCGTTCGAGTGCACGGGCCTGTTCACCTCCAAGGAAAAGGCCTCGGCCCACCTGACCGCCGGCGCGAAGCGCGTGCTGGTCTCGGCCCCGGCCGACGGCGCCGACAAGACCATCGTCTACAAGGTCAACCACGAGACCCTGACGGCCGACGACATCGTCGTCTCCAACGGCAGCTGCACGACCAACGCCCTGGCCCCCGTGGCCAAGGTGCTGAACGACCTGTTCGGCATCGAGCGCGGCTACATGACCACCATCCACGCCTACACCGGCGACCAGCCGACGCTGGATACGATGCACAGCGACCTCTACCGCGCCCGCGCGGCGGCGCTGAGCATGATCCCGACCTCGACCGGCGCGGCCAAGGCGCTGGGCCTGGTGCTGCCGGAACTGAAGGGCAAGCTGGACGGCTCCTCGATCCGCGTCCCGACCCCCAACGTCTCGTGCGTCGACCTGAAGGTCGTGGCCGCGCGCGACGTGACGGTGGAAGAGATCAACGACGCCCTGCTGGCCGCCGCCGCCGGCCCGATGTCGGGCGTGCTGGCCACGACCAGCGAACCGCTGGTCTCGATGGACCTGAACCACGTGCCCGCCAGCTCGACGGCGGCGCTCAAGCAGACCCAGGTCGTCGACGGCAAGCTGGCCCGCGTGCTCAGCTGGTACGACAACGAATGGGGCTTCGCGACCCGCATGAGCGACACCGCGCTGGTGATGGCGAAGTTCCTTTAAGTCCCTGCGTGGTTCGAGACGCGATCCTGATGGATCGCTCCTCACCATGACGAACAGGGGTGCGTTTCACAGCTGTCAGTCATCCTGAGGAGCGGCGAAGCCGCGTCTCGAAGGACGCACAATATGAGATGCACCCCATGACCTTCCGCTCCCTCGAAACCGCTGATCTCGCCGGCAAGCGCGTGCTGGTGCGCGTGGACTTCAATGTGCCGATGGAGGGAGGCGTCATCACTGACGACACCCGCCTGCGCTCGGCCCTGCCGACGATCCATTTCCTCAGCAGCCGGGGGGCCAGGGTCATCCTGCTGGCCCACTTCGACCGGCCCAAGGGCAAGCGGGTGCCGGAAATGAGCCTCGCGCCCGTCGTCGCACCGCTGTCGGTGCTGCTGGGCAAGCCGGTCCTGTTCGGCGAGGACTGCATCGGCGAGGCCGCCATCAAGGCCGTTTCGGCGCTTGGAAACGGCGACGTGGCGGTGCTGGAAAACCTGCGCTTCCATCCGGGCGAGGAAAAGAACGATCCGGCTTTCGTCGCCGAACTCGGGGCCATCGGCGACCTCTTCGTCAACGACGCCTTCAGCGCCGCCCACCGCGCTCACGCCTCGACCGAGGGAATCGCCCGCCTGCTGCCCGCCTATCCCGGCCTCGCCATGCGGCGGGAGCTCGACATGCTCGACGCGGCGCTGGGCAAGCCGGTCAAGCCGGTGCTGGGCATCGTCGGCGGGGCCAAGGTCTCGACCAAGCTGGACCTGCTGAACAACCTGGTGCGCAAGCTCGACCGCCTGGCCATTGGCGGCGGTATGGCCAACACCTTCCTGGCCGCCCAGGGTCACGATGTCGGCGGCTCCCTCTGCGAGCACGACCTGGGCGACACCGCCCGCGAGATCATGGCCTCGGCCAAGGCGGCAGGCTGCGAGCTGCTGCTGCCCGTCGACGTGGTCGTCGCCCGCGAGGTCAAGCCGGGCACGGCGACCCGCACCTGCGGCCTGGACGACGTGAAGGCCGGCGACCTGATCCTCGACGCCGGACCCGAGACGACGAAGCGTCTGCTCGCCGCCATGGACGCCAGCAAGACCCTGATCTGGAACGGCCCGCTGGGCGTGTTCGAGGTCCCGCCGTTCGATGTGGCCACCGTCGCAGCCGCAATGCATGCCGCCGCGTTGGCCACCGCGGGCAAGCTGACCGCCGTGGCTGGCGGCGGGGATACGGTCTCGGCCCTCAACCACGCGGGCGTTGCGGATGAGATGACCTTCGTCTCCACCGCCGGCGGCGCCTTCCTGGAATGGATGGAAGGCAAGGAGCTTCCCGGCGTCGCGGCGCTGGAAGTTTAGCGGCCCCATCAACCCACTCCGTCATCCTCGCCCGTGTGGCAAGGAGCCCTTTGTCGGCTCGCACGTGCGGGTGTGATCACATTCTCACGGGGAAGCTGAACGAGGGATCCTCGGGACGAGCCCGAGGATGACGGGTCGGAGTTCGATGCCGGAGGGATGCAATCGCCCATCATCAGGTCTCCCACGGGCTGACGTTTCCGTGATCCGGTGCTAAGAGCCCCGGCAAACCAGAACATCAGCGCAAGAGAGTCCGACCGTGGCCCGTATCACCCTCCGACAGCTTCTCGACCACGCCGCCGAGCACGACTACGCCGTGCCCGCGTTCAACATCAACAACATGGAACAGGGCCTGGCGATCATGGAGGCGGCCGAGGCCGTCGACGCGCCGGTGATCATTCAGGCGTCGCGCGGTGCGCGCAGCTACGCCAATGACATCATGCTGGCGCGGCTGATCGACGCCCTGGTCGAGATCTACCCGAACATCCCGGTCTGCATGCACCAGGACCACGGCAACGGCCCGGCGACCTGCGCCACCGCCATCCAGTACGGCTTCACCAGCGTGATGATGGACGGCTCGC
>CAZISF010000115.1:4550-10450 GCA_964541915.1 uncultured Caulobacter sp. | reverse complement strand
TCGCGCATGGCGCGGCGATGCGCTTCTTCCTGACGCGCCTGAACGACTGGGGCTCAACCCCGGCCGGGGCGCTGGTTCGGCCCAAGGACCCGCTGGAGTACGAGCGCAAGCTGGCGGTGCACCGCGCGGGGCTGGCGCTGCTCGGCGACCACGCATGACGCCCAAGGTGCTGATCTACACCGACGGCGCTTGCCGGGGGAATCCGGGCCCGGGCGGCTGGGGCGCAATCCTGATCTCCAACGGGCGGGAAAAGGAGCTCTGCGGCGGCGAGCGGGCCACGACGAACAACCGCATGGAGCTGATGGCGGCCATCCAGGCGCTCGAGGCGCTGAACAAGCCCTGCAAGGTCGAACTGCATACCGACAGCCAGTACATGCGCAACGGGATCATGACCTGGATCCACGGCTGGAAGGCGCGCGGCTGGAAGACGGCCGACAGGAGCCCGGTCAAGAACGAGGACCTCTGGAAGCGGCTCGACGCCGCCCGGGGCCGGCACGAGGTCGACTGGCGCTGGGTCAAGGGTCACGCGGGCCATGAACTGAACGAGCGCGCCGATGGACTGGCCAACAAGGGCATGCGGGAAACGCTCGGCGAAATTTGAGGCTTGACTAGTTCAAGATTGAACGACCTTATATTGTTCAATCTTGAACGAAAGGCGTTCACCATGCATCGTCGTGACTTCATCCGCGTTCTGGGAGGCGGCGCGATTTTCGCCGCATCGGCCGCCACCCTGACGGCCTGCGCGCCGGCCGGGGTCGATCCTCGCGCCCCGTGGGTGCATCCGGGCGCGGGCGAGACCGAAGTCCGCCGCAAGGCCCTGGCTTGGGCGATTCTCGCGCCGAACCCGCACAACATGCAGCCATGGATCGTCGATCTGTCGACGGCCGACGAGATCACCCTTTTCATCGATCGTACCCGTCTGCTGCCCGTGACGGATCCGTTCAACCGTCAGATCACCATCGGCTGCGGAGCCTTCCTCGAACTGCTGACGCAGGCGCTCGCCGTTCAGGGATACGCGGCGGAGGCGGTCCTGTTTCCGGATGGGGAGCCCCAGCCCCTGCTGGACGGACGGCCCCTGTTCCGGGTTCGGATCGCGCGTGCGGCCACGTCGCCAGACGCGCTGTTCGCGCAGGTGCTTCAACGCCGAACGAATCGTGGTCCCTTTACCGAAGCTCCGATCCCGGCCGCGGCGGTCGCAGCCCTCTCCGGCTCTGTCCCGGCCGGCCCGGCGACCCTGACGGTCGAGACATCTTCTGACCGTGTGACGCGCCTCAAGGACCTCGTGTACCAGGGGGCGTTCATCGAGGCCCATACGCCGACGGCTCACCATGAGAGCGTCGAGCGCACCTTCATCGGCGCCAGGGACGTGGCGGCCCATCCCTGGGGCATCTCCCTCGACAACGGCATGATGACGACCCTGAATACCGTCGGCGTCCTGACGAAGGCGAAGATGGCGACCCCCGGAACGATCGCCTACGACGAGGCCCTTAAATATCTCAAGGTGGCGGCGGACACATCACGCGGCTTCATCTGGGTGATCACGCCAGACGACAGCCGCGCCCACCAGATCGCCGCCGGCCGCGCCTACGTCCGTGCCAATCTCGCCGCCGCGGGACAGGGTCTGGCCATGCACCCCTGGAGTCAGGGTCTGCAGGAATACGCCACGCAGAAGCCGGTCTACGACGCCCTCCACCGAGAACTGGCCCCGACGGGCGGCCGCATCCAGATGCTGTCGAGAATCGGCTATCCCAAGGCCGACATTCCGCCCGCGCCCCGCCGGGGGCTGGCGGCCCAACTGAAGACGAGCTGATGGCGCCTCAACCGAAGGACCGACCCGATGTCCGGGTGATGACCGAGATCGGCATCATCGCCCAGCTGTCCACGGCCCGGCTGGAGCGGAGCCTGCCGAACGGCATGAGCGCGGCGCAGTTCGGCGTCCTCACGCACTTCATGCGCCGGGGTGGCCGGGAGAGCCCGGCCCAGCTGGCCAGCGCCTTTCAGGTCACCAAGGGAGCGATGACCAATACGCTGCAGCGACTTGAGGCCCAGGGCTTCGTCGCCATCGCCGGAGACCCGGAGGACGGGCGCCGCAAGTGGGTGACGCTGACGGACGATGGCGCGCGCGCCTTCGACCTGGGACTCGCCGCCATGCGGCCGCATCTGGAAGGGATGCGCGCCGCCTTCACGGAAGACGAATTCAAGGCCGCCTTGCCGTTCCTGCAGGCGCTCAGGGTGTGGCTGGACGAAAACCGCTGACCGGGGGCGTCAGTAGGCCTTCACCTTCAGGATGCCGCCGTCCGCCGAGAGGACTTCGACGCGCTGGTCGAGCAGCGGGACCGCGCCATCGTCAGCCACCGCCGCCCATTCCTTGCCGTCGATGAAAACCCGGCCGCGGCCGTTCTCGAAGGCCGAGACCGCCATGCCGTAGTGGCCGACCAGCCGGCCAACGTTGTCGTTGATGTCGGGGCCGTCGCCGGAGGCGTTCCGCGGCAGGTAGCGACGCGCCAGCAGGGTCGAGGCGATCGTCAGCACTGCGAAGACCGCCAGCTCGACAGCGAAGTTACCCTTCAGCAGGAAGGTCAGGCCCGCCACGACCACCGCGCAGGCGGCCGGCCACAGCAGCCAGCCGGTGGTGGTCGCCACCTCGACCGCCAGCAGCACCGCCGCCACCGCCATCCAGATCCAGAACGGGTGGGCGACATAGAGTTCAGCCAGCCAGGTCATGGGATTGGTCTCCTAGGCCTTGGTCCGGGGCACGGTCGTCCCGCCGGCCGGCGGTGAGGCCCGGCCGTCGGCCAGCGACTTCACCAGCTCGCCAATGCCGGCCACCGTGCCGGTGATGCCGGCGAAGTCGGCCGGCACGATGATCATCTTGGAGTTGGGGCTGGCCGCCAGGGCGCCGAACGCCTCGACGTACTTCTGGGCGACGAAGTAGTTGATGGCGTTGATGTCGCCGCGGGCGATGGCTTCCGAGACGAAGGCCGTGGCCTTGGCTTCAGCCTCGGCTTCCCGTTCGCGGGCCTCGGCGTCACGGAAGGCGGCTTCCCGGCGACCTTCAGCCTGGAGGATGGCGGCCTGCTTGGAGCCTTCAGCCTTGGTGATGGCGGCCTGCTTCTCGCCGTCGGCCTCGGTGATCACCGCGCGGCGTTCCCGCTCGGCCTTCATCTGCCGCGCCATGGCGTTGGTGATGTCCGGCGGCGGGGTCAGGTCCTTGATCTCGATGCGCGTGGCCTTGACGCCCCAGGGGCTCGTCGCGTGGTCAATCGTCGCCAGCAGGCGGGTGTTGATCTGGTCGCGCTGGCTGAGCACCTCATCCAGCTCCATCGAGCCGACCACGGTGCGCAGGTTGGTCATGCACAGCTGGCTGATGGCGTAGGTCAGATTGTCCACGCGATAGGCGGCCGAGGCGGCGTCCATCACCTGGATGAAGACGATGCCATCGACCTTCACCGACACGTTGTCCTTGGTGATGACCTCCTGCTGCGGGACGTCGAGCACCTGTTCCATCATGTTCACGCGGCGGCCGATGCCCTCGATGAACGGCGTCAGCAGGGCGATGCCGGGCTTGAGCGTGCGCGTGTAGCGGCCGAACCGCTCGACCGTGAACTCACGACCCTGCGGCACGATCTTGATGACGCTGACCAGCAGGAACAGCGCCAGCACGATCATCACGACAGCGAAAATTGCGAAGGACATTTGTCCCCTCCATGCAAGCTGGAGGCGAATCTAGCGCGGCGCGGGGGTCCCCGCCACGGAATCCGGACCGCCGCTATCCGATTCTCCGGAAGGCGCGTCCGAGCCCAGGCCCCGCACCACACGGGTGACGGCGCTCAGCCGGTTGGCCAGCGCCTGACCCTTGCGGGCGACGGCCTGCTCGGCGCGCTTGCTGAGCGGGCTGCAGGTCGGGAATTCAGTCTGGCGCGTGGCGAAGCCGCTGTTGAACTGCTGCTTCAGCCGGCCGTCGAAGGCCGCGTCGGCGGCCTCGGTCTCGGTCATCCGCACCATGCGATCACGCCAGAACTGGTCGCCGTCGCCTTCGCAGGCCTGCCGCAGGGCATGGCTTTCGCCGAGCGTGTAGGCCAGATCGAGCAGGGTCTGCCGCTCGGGCGGCGTGCGTTCCTGCGCCGACGCGGGCGCGACAGCGGGCAGCGCGAAGGCGCTCAGGACGGCGATGGCGAAGACGCGCCTTTGCATGCGCCGATCTAACGGCAGTCCGGCTCGTCTGTCACGACCGCGCAAGCGTGGGGCGAAGGTCATTGGCTCAGGCCGCCGCCGCGCGGGCGAGGACGCTGGCCCAGGCGGCTTCCATGTCGTCGGTCCAGGCGTCGCCGGCCGTCTCGCGGAAGGTCTCGTGGACCACGGCGAAGAAGGTCGCGAAGACGTCGAACGGTACGCCGATCTGGTCGTGATTGACCCGCTCGGCGCGGATCATGTTGGCCGGCCAGGTGGCGCCGTCGGCCATCTGGGTCAGGGTCTCCAGCACCATCTGCAGCATATGGCCACGGGCCGCGCCGGCGTGGTCGTTGACGAACAGGTCGCGCATTTCCGGCTGCCGGGCGAACAGGCGTTCATAGACCCTCGCCGTCGGATCCCCGCAGCGTTCGGCGACGACCTCCAGGCTGGCGGTCAGGGCGTCGGTCAACTGATCCACTTCAGGGTGACCGGCTTGACCGGATTGACGAACGGCCGGCCCTCGGCGCGGCTCGCGGCCCATTCGCGCTTCAACTGCTGGTACCACTTGGCCTGGGTGTCGGCGTCGTCGATCCACAGCAGGGACGGGTCGTACTTCAGGCCCATGTTCTGCAGGTTCACCATGTCGCCGTCCTGATGGATGAAGGCGCGGGCGAACGGTTTGATCAGCCATCGGAGCAACATCGCCGGGTGGTCGGACCACATGAGCTGGGTCAGGCGGGTCTTCGTCTCTGTGATCGGGGTCAGGCAGGTCAGCGCCAGCACCTGGAACCGGCCGACCTGGATGTGCTCCCAGCGATAGCCGGGCAGGCGGAAGGTGATCTCGGTCTGCGGCTGGCCGCCGAGGATGGCGTAGATCCGGTTGGCCTTGCTGGTGGCGTGGCGGGTCATCACGAAGCCTTCGGGCGAGGGCTCGAAGACCTTGGCCTTGGGCTTCATCCGGCGCGACGAGCGGGCCCACCATGCGGCGTGGACATAGGGCGCATGCGTCGGGTCCATCAGACCGACGATGGCGTGGTCCATATGGGTGTCGAAATCCATGTGGTCGACGATGGCCGGCTTGCCGTCGGCGCCGGGGAAGACCGGCGGCGGCTGGTCAGGCTCGGCCTCGCTTCCCAGCCCGGCGCGAGCGTCGGCGGCGAACCAGACGAAGACCATCCCCTGGCTCTCCGCAGCCGGATAGCGCTTCACCCGGATGCGGGAGATGTCCATCTCCTGGTCCCCGGGCAGGAAGGGGATGGCCTTGCACACCCCGTCCGTCCCGAAACGCCAGCCGTGGTAGGGGCATTCGACGCTCTCGCCGCCCCCGGTCTCGGGCACCAGCTTTCCGGCCGACAGCGGCGCGGCGCGGTGAGGGCAGATGTCCCGGATGGCGTAGACCGCGCCGTCGCGGCGGCGGCCCAGCAGCACCGGCTCGCCGAGCAGTTCGAAGCGCTGCAGCTTGCCGGGCTTCAGTTCATGGGCCTGGCAGGCGAAATACCAGCAGTCACGCAGCCAGCCCTCGCCGAACTTCATCGGGGTGGACCGGGCCTTGGCGGCGGGTTTGGCGGCGTCGTCGGGCATGGCTTTTCTCTAACCCGTCTCCCCTTGCGGGAGAAGGTGGCCCGCAATGGCAGTCGGTACGAGGGGGCTATGCATTGAGCCGCGTCAATTCACCCCGCCGCCGTCGCGATCAGGCGGGTGTAGAAGTCGGTCATTCGCTGCAGGTT
>CAZISF010000115.1:0-4450 GCA_964541915.1 uncultured Caulobacter sp. | reverse complement strand
ACCCCGCCGCCGTCGCGATCAGGCGGGTGTAGAAGTCGGTCATTCGCTGCAGGTTCTCCAGCGACATATGCTCGTTGGTGCCGTGGATCATGGCGAACTCTTCGACCGAGGCGTGCATGGGCGCGAAGCGGTACACGTCCTGCGCCACGCCGGTCATGTAACGGCTGTCGGTGCCCGCCGTGACCAGACCCGGGGCGACGGGGACCGAACCGCCCTCCGACGCCAGCGCCGCGAGGATCTTCCAGCCGTCAGACGTGGCCGAGGAGACCGGCGAGGGGTCGATCGCCCGGCCGCCTTCCCATGACAGCTGGACATCCAGGCCCTTGGTGACCTGCTGTGCGCGGGTCATGACCTCCTGGGCCGTCTGGCCGGGCGCGATGCGGTAGTTGATCCAGGCCGTGGCGTCCTGCGGCAGAACGTTTTCCTTGGGGCTGCCCTTCAGCATCGTCGGGGCGATGGTCGTGTGCAGGGTCGCGGCGCTGGCCGGGCTCTTCGACAGCTGGCTGATCAGCACGGGGCCGAACAGCCAGGTGTTGGCGGCCGCGACCTTGACGATGCCGCCGGCATAGGGCGCGACAGCGCGGATCATGTCGGCGCCCGGTCCCTGGAACTTCATCGGAAAGGGATGGGAAGTGACGGCCAGAACGGCCTTCGCCAGCGTCTCCACGCCGGTCTCCGTCGGCGGGGCGGAGGAGTGGCCGCCCTTGGCCGGGGCGACGATCTTCAGGGTCGCGTAGCCCTTTTCACCGAGCCCGATGACCGCCACCGGGCGGCCCACCATCGGGAAGTCCTTCACCACGGCCATGCCCTCGTCGAGCACGAACAGCGCCTTCACCCCGCGCGTCTTGAGCAGGGCGGCGGCTGCCTGCGCCCCGGTCCCGCCGGCTTCTTCGTCCTGGCCGCTGACGAAGATCACCGTCCGCTTCGGCTTGAAGCCCTTCGCCGCCAGGGCGTCGGCCGCTTCGAACATCATCACCAGGGTGCCCTTGTCGTCGACCGAGCCCCGGCCCCACACGGCGCCGTCGGCAATCTCGCCGGCGAAGGGCGGGTGTTTCCAGTCGCCTTCGGTCCCGGCGGTCACCGGCACCACGTCCTGGTGGCCCATCAGGATGATCGGCGCCAGCGACGGGTCCGATCCCTGCCAGGTGTAGACGAGCGCCCGGTTGGGCAGGATCTCGCGGGTCATCGCCGCGTGGGCGGCCGGATAGGTCGCGGCCAGCCAGGCGTGGAGCTTGTCCCACTGGGTCCAGTCGTTCTCGTCGCGGTTCTGGTGGCTGACCGTCAGGATTTGCACGGCCTGGGACAGGTGCAGGGCGGCCTTGCCCTGATCGACCGGCGTGGCGCCGGCGACCTTGACCGCCGACAGATCGACCTGGGTGGCCGGCTTGAAGGTCGCGGTCCGTACGGCGACGACCCCGCCCAGCAACGCCACAACACCCACGCTCGTCAGCGCGACTTTCGCCCAGGTCTTCATGCGATCCTCCCCGATCTCTTGTTGGGGGGACAGTAGGAGGGAGCTTGTCATCCCGCCAAGTCACTTTCCTCTCCCGGAGGGAGAGGGGGACCAGCGGCTCCCTGTCCGAACCGTAACTTGCGCTCGCCGTCATCTCGCGTTGCAACGGCCGGCCGGTGGCAATTTCGAGGACATCTGGATGACTTTCGACAGACGACAGGTGCTGACGCTCGGCGCCGGGGCGGCTCTCATGGGCGGCGCTGCCCGCGCGGCGGAGGACCCCGATCAGGCGGCGCTCGACGCGCTACTGACCAGCACCGGCGTTCCCGCGCTGGCCGGCGCGGTGGTTACGCCCAGGGGCTTGGAAACCCTGATCGCCGGTGGCGTGCGCCATCTGGGCGCGCCCGACAGGGTCACGACCGGCGACCTCTGGCACCTGGGATCGAACACCAAGGCCATGACCGCGGCCCTCTATGGCCGGCTGGTCGACGCGGGTCTGGCGCGCTGGGGCGCTACCCTGCCGGCCCTGTTCCCGGACCTGAGGCTGGATCCCGCCTGGTCGACGACGACCATCGAGCAGCTGATGAGCCACACGGCCGGCGCGACGGACAGAGGCGCCATCGACACGCCCTGGCTGATTGCCGCGCATGGCGCGACCAATCCCGTCACGGAGCAGCGGACCGCGTTGGCCGCAAAGGTGCTGGCCGCGCCGCCGGCCGGAAAGCCGGGTCAGTTCGAGTACGCCAACCTCAACTTCATCCTCGCCGGCGCGGCCATCGAGCGCATCGTCCGGACCAGCTGGGAGGTCGCCATCACCGACCGGCTGTTCAAACCGCTGGGCATGACCAGCGCGGGCTTCGGCGCGCCGAAAGGCGCTCAACCCTGGGGCCATCGCCGGCCGCCGCTGGGCGTCGGCGAGCTGATTCCCATGGATCCGAAAGGCATCGCCGACAACCCGCCGGCGCTGGGCCCGGCCGGCACGGCGCATATGACCCTGACGGACTACGCCAAATTCATTCGGCTGTTCCTCACCGACGGCGGCGACTTTCTGAAGCCTGAGACGGTCGTCCACCTGACCACGCCCGCGCCGGGCGCCGGATACGCGCTGGGCTGGGGTGTCACCGACGGACAGCCCTGGACGCGCGGCCCCCAACTGGCGCACGAGGGCTCGAACACGATGTGGCACATGCTGGCCGTTCTCGCGCCGAAACGCGGCGTCGCCTTCATCACCGCGGCCAACGCCATGATGCCCGACGGCAAGAGCGCTCCCCGCCAGCTTTTCCGACAGCTCCAGCAAAGGTTCGCACCGGCATGAGGCTGGTCTAGTCTCGCCGTCTGTCACGCTCTGGGGGAGCCATGACCAGTACTTCGGGATTGACCGGGCGTCGGGCCCTGATCGCTATTGGCCTGTGCCTGTTGGCGGCCATGCTCGAGGGCTTCGACATCGCCTCGATGGGCGTGGCCGCGCCGAAGATGATGCCGGCGCTGGGGCTGTCGAAGCCGGAAGCCGGCTGGGCCTTCAGCGCCAGTCTGTTCGGCCTGCTGTTCGGGGCGGCCGTCGCCGGACCGCTGTCGGACCGGGTCGGGCGCAAGCCGGTGCTGCTGACGGCGGTCGGGGTGTTCGGCCTGTTCTCGCTCGGCACCGCCCTGGCCAATGCCTACGCGCCATTGCTGGGGGTGCGGTTTTTCACCGGGCTGGGCCTCGGCGGCGCCATGCCGATGCTGATCGCCATGGCCTCGGAGCTGGCCAGCGAGGGGCGCCGCACAGTGGTCGTTTCGACGGTCACAGCGGGCATGCCGCTGGGCGGGGCGCTGGTCGGGCTGCTGGCGCGGACCGAGCTGGCGGCCGGCGACTGGCGGGTGATCTTCCTCGTCGGCGGGGCCGCGCCGCTGCTGCTGGCCTTGGCCCTGTGGCTCGGCCTGCCGGAGACGGGCGGACGATCCTCCGCGCCCGAGAGGGGCGCGAGTCTGACGGCCCTGTTCGGCCCGGGCCGGCTGGGCACGACGCTCAGTCTGTGGGCTTCCTACGCGGCCATCGCCCTGGTGCTGCACCTGTTCCTCAACTGGCTGCCCAGTCTGCTGGTCGCGCGCGGCGTCGAGGGCCGGGCGGCAGCCGGGATCTCGACCCTGTTCAATCTCGGCGGCGCGGCCGGCGGGGTGCTGGTCGGCCTGACCATCGACCGGCTGGGCGCGCGCTGGCCGCTGGCGGCGGCGGTCGCAGGGCTTGTGGCCGTGCTGTTCGCCCTGGCCGCGCCCGGAGCGGGTCTGCCGGCGACCGCGGGGCTGGCGTTCGGGGCCGGCTTCCTGATCATGGCCACGCAGTTCGGCCTCTATGGCGTCGGGCCCGGCTACTACAGCCCGGCCGTGCGCGGGACCGGCGTCGGCGCGGCCATCGCGGCGGGGCGGTTCGGATCAGCGCTGGGACCGGTGCTGGCGGGCCAGCTGCTCGGCGGCGGAGCGAGCGCGGGGCAGGTGGTGCTGTCGACCGTACCGATCGTCCTGCTGGCGGGGGTGATGGCCATGCTGCTGACAGTGGTGGGGCGGAAGGCAGAGTAATCTCCCCGCTCCCACCAGTTCCGCTCATCCTCGCGGAAGCGAGGACCCAGGTTTGTCGAAGGTGCACTCACTTCAAGGGATGTCTGGCGCGGGGCCTGTATCCGGAGATTTGCTGAACAACAGCCCCGACCGTGAGTGCACCGGCCGAAAACCTGGGTCCTCGCATCCCCGACAAAGACCGGGGGGTGGGGGTGATGACAGTCGCCCCAAGCCTTGATGGAATGGGAGCGCGAGCGGTCGCCTTGGTCAAGGACGGCCCTTCGGGCCGCCGCTGCGCGGCCGCGAAGCGGTCCTTGAGCAAGACCGCCCGCCCGCGCAATGCTCCGCCAAGGCAGAAGGGCGGGGACCGCCGGATGCCGAAAGCCGACGCTCCGGAGGGCGGCTATGGGTGGATAGCGGGCGTTGACCTGAGGGCCGGCATGCCCGACATCATCCGAATGA
>CAZISF010000114.1:0-10637 GCA_964541915.1 uncultured Caulobacter sp. | reverse complement strand
CCACCTCTGCCCGTCATCCTGAGGAGCGATCCCTCAGGATCGCGTCTCGAAGGACACACGCACTCACTGCCTCACCGATAGTCCGCCGCTGACACCGTCCGCCGCGCGCTGTTGAGCTGATCGGCGATCTGGTCCGACAGGTCGTAGTCCTCGTCCAGGAACCCGCCCTTGAGCCGCCAGGCGCCCTGTTCGAAACAGCGTACGGCCGTGGCCAGCATCATCGAGACGCTGTCGAAGACGATCTCGTGCTCGTCCTCGCCGGGCAGAAACTCGACGACACAGCCGTAGTCGTCCGACTCGGCATCGCAGATCACGGCCAGGTAGCCGCCGCCGCCGTCGGTCAGGATCGGGAACCAGCTGGCGGGCCACAGATCGGCCGAGGCGGCGAAACCCCTGTAGTGGTCCAGCGCCTCGGCGACCGGCATCCAGTAGTGGCCGGGAATGACATGGCCGTCGCCGAGCGTGCGGCCGACCGGCAGGTCCACGCCGTCATGGCGGCCGTACATCGCCACCAGATCCTCCGGCGCGCGGCCGGCCACTGCCACGGCGTCCTCGACGTCATAGGGGGCGATGCCGGGCTGAAGCATGTCGACGGCCGGGCGGTTCAGGCGGCGCAGCTGAGCGGTCAGGGCGTCGACCTGCTCGAACACCAGCATCATCTCGCTCATCGCATACGACGCCGCATTTAATTCACGTCCGACTTTTTGGGCGGGGCGGGCGGCAGCGCGGCCACCGGCACGCCGTCCTCGACCAGCGCCTTGACCTCGGTCGGCGTGGCTTCGCCATAGATGCCGCGCTCCTCCGACTTGCCCTCGTGAATGGCGCGCGCTTCACGGGCGAATGTGTCGCCGACGTAGTCGAAGTTTTCTTCGACATGGGCGCGCACCTTGCCGATGGCCTCCATCATCATCTGGCGCGCCTGGGGCGGCAGTTCGGCGCCGCTCTTCTGCGCCTTTGTCCCGGCCACGGCGGGGGCCATGATCTGCTTGCGCACAGCCTTGCTTGCGCAGACGGGGCATTCGAGCAGCCCGCGCGCCGCCTGGTCGTCGAAGTCGGCGGAGGCCCCGAACCAGCCTTCGAAGTCGTGGCCGTGCTCGCAGGCGAGGGCGTACTTGATCATTGCTGGGCCTGGGGCCCGGTGAACGCGCGGGCGTTGGCCAGGGCAGGGATCGCGGCGCGGGCCTTGTCGGCTTCCGACAGGTCCAGATCGGCGATCAGCACGCCGGGCTCGTCGTGATCCAGCTTGCCGATCACCTCGCCCCAGGGCGCGACGATGGTTGAGCGGCCCCAGGTGCCGCGGCCGTCTTCGTGGAAGCCGCCCTGGGCCGCCGCCAGCACGAAACTGCCGGTCTCGATGGCGCGCGCGCGCAGCAGGACTTCCCAGTGGGCTTCGCCGGTCGGGCGGGTAAAGGCGGCGGGGATGGTCATCACCGTGGCGCCGGCGGTGGCCAGCGCGCGATAAACGGCCGGAAAACGCATGTCGTAGCAGATGGTCAGGCCGAGGCGAGCGCCGTCGATGTCGGCCACGACGGCCCGGTCACCAGGCTCATAGGTGGCCGACTCGCGCGCCGTCTCGCCGGTCGGCAGGTCGACGTCGAACATATGAAGCTTGTCGTAGGTCGCGGTGATCTCGCCCTTCGGGTTGATCAGAACCTGGCGGTTGGCGGCCTTGCCGTCTTCGCGTTTGACCAGGGCCGAGCCGACGTCGATCCAGACGCCCAGTTCAGCGGCCAGGGCGCGAAGTCCGTTCACCACCGGGTCGTCGGCCAGCAGGGTCAGCTGCGGCAGCAGCCTGTCCCGGTTCCGGTCGAGGATGTTGGTCCCCTCGGGCGTCAGGATGAAGATCACGCCCTGCGCCGCCGCCTCGCGCACCAGAGGTACGACATGCGTCAACGCGGCCGCGTGGCTGGCCGGGGTGCGGGTCTGGATCAGGCCGACACGCAGGGTCATGCGGTGAGCAGGGCGTCCAGCTTGCCGTCCCGGTCGAGGGCCAGCATGTCGTCGCAGCCGCCGATGTGCTCATCGCCGATGAAGATCTGCGGGAAGGTCGCGCGGCCGCCGGAGCGATCCATCATCTCCTTGCGCAGGGCCGGGTCCATGCCGGCTTCGACCTCGGTGAAATCCGCGCCTTTTTCGCCGAGCACGCTGAGGGCGCGGGCGCAGTAGCCGCAGAAGGGGCGGGTGTAGATGGTGACGTGGGCCATGGTCTCTCAACGCTCACAGGGTTTGGGGTTCATATAGTGGTGTCCGCGCCGGCGCGCACCTTGGCGATGACGGCGAGGTCGACGGCCGCCGCCCCCGCCGCCTTCAGGGCCCGTGCACAGGCGTGGGCCGTGGCGCCGGTGGTCAGCACATCGTCGACCAGCAGAATGCGCCGGCCGTCGATCCGGCTGCGACGCGTGGCCGGGACGGAGAAGGCGCCCGCCATATTGCGTCGGCGTCCACTGGCCGACTTGCCGCCCTGACTTTCCGTGCGGCGGACCCGGACGAGGGCGTCGGGGGCCACCGGCAGGCCGGCCATGGCGCCGAGCGGACGCGCCACCTCGGCCATCTGGTTGTAGCGACGCGACAGCAGTCGCCAGCGATGCAGGGGCACGGGCACGACAACGTCGGCCGTATCGATCAGCGGCCGCGCCGCGCGCAGCAGCCAGCGGGCCAGCACGGGAGCGAGGTCGGAGCGGTCCGCGTGCTTGAGCTTCAGGATCAGATCGCGGCTGTGTTCGTCATACAGGCAGGCGGCCCGCGCCCGGTCGAAGGCGCGCGGCCGCCCCGAGCAGGCCGCGCAGCGCACGCCCGGGCCCGGGTCGAACTCCCACGGCGCGCCGCAACCGTCGCAGACAGGATCCTCGAGAAACGCGATGAGACCCCAGCGCTCGGCGGGCAGGCCGCCGGTCAGGGCCGGGGCTCCGGTCACATCCAGAGGCGGCAGGAGGAGGTCGAGCAGCGCCCGACCCGCGCCGATGATGCGCGGTCCCGGTTTCAAAAGCGGTCGCGACAGGCCATCTTCCGCGCGCATGACCGCCAGCCCTCCCATCCTGTTCGATCGCGCCCTGCACCGGCGCCGCCTGGATCGCGCCGCGCCCGGCTACGCCACCGCCGACTTTCTCAAGCAACGGGCGGCGCAGGATGCGGTGGCGCGACTTGAGGTGATCATGCGTCGGTTTCCGCTGGCCGTCGACCTGGGCGCACGGCACGGAGCCTTCCGGGCGGCGCTGGCCGGGAGCGACGCGGCGGCCAAGATCGACCTGCTGATCGAGACCGACCTGTCCGAAACCATGCTGAAGGACCGCGCCGGGCCGCGGCTGGTGATGGACGAGGAGCTGTCGGCCTTCGCGCCGGAGAGCCTGGACCTGGCCGTCTCGACCCTCGCGCTGCACTGGACGAACGATCTCGTCGGGTCGTTGATTCAGATTCGACGGTCTCTGAGACCCGATGGCCTGTTCATCGGCGCCATGCTCGGCGGCGCGACCCTGACAGAGCTCCGGCAATGCCTGCTGGAAGCCGAGGCTGAGATCAGCGGGGGAGCCGGCCTGCGCATCTCGCCCTTCGCTGACGCCTTCGACGCCGCCGCGCTCCTGCAGCGAGCCGGGTTCTCCCTGCCGGTGGCGGACGTCGACAGCGTGACGGTGCGCTACGCCAGTCCGATCGCGCTGCTACGGGACCTCCGGGCGATGGGCGAGACGAATGTCCTGCGCGACCGGCCGCGGCGACCGCTGACGCGGCGCATCCTGTTGCGGGCGATGGAGCTCTACGGGCAGCGCTTCAGCGGTCCGGACGGCAAGGTTGTGGCGACCTTCGAGATTCTCACCCTGACCGGCTGGGCGCCGCACGAAAGCCAGCAGAAGCCGCTGAAGCCGGGCTCGGCGAAGATGCGGCTGGCCGATGCGCTGGGGACGGTGGAGATCAAGACCGGGGACAGGGCGGGGCGACCCTAGACCGCTCGTCCCGGCGAATGCCGGGATCCAGATGACCGGACTCATTGTCGTCCGGCTGACCGAAGCGCTCTTTGATCTGGGTCCCGGCCTTAGCCGGGATGAGCGGGGGTTTTGCCTTAGTGGATCGCCGCGGCGATGGCGTCGCTGACGTACTGCATCTTGGCGCTGGTCTTGTTGCCGAAGACGGTGACGGAGGTGACGATCACCAGGAACACCAGCGAGGCGATGAGGCCGTATTCAATGGCCGTGGCGCCGGACTCGTCGCGCCAGAAGCGGTTCAGATGAGATCGCGCAGATAGGCCACCAGCGGCGCGTCCGCGGGCGGCATCGGGTAGTCCGTCAGCTTGTCGGGCTTCACCCACGCCAGCGCCTCATGCTCCAGCGCGGTGACAAACCCGTCCCAGCGCCTGCACAGGTAGAGTGGCATGAGCAGGTGAAATGAATCGTAACCGTGTGATGCAAACACGAACGGGGCCAGGCAGGCCTCCGTCACGTTGATCCCCAGCTCTTCCTTCAGCTCACGGATCAGGCAGACCTCCGGCGTTTCACCGGCCTCGACCTTGCCGCCCGGAAATTCCCACAGCCCGGCCAGTTGCTTGCCCTGCGGCCGCTTGCAGATCAGCACCCGCCCATCGACGTCGATCAGGGCCGCGGCGGCGACCAGCAGGATGGATTTGGCGGGGGCTTCTGCGCTCATCACCACCGCCCTACCAGCCCCACAATCGCCACGCCAGCCGATCAGGGGAGAGACAGGGCGTCATCCTCTGCTATTCAGCCCCGATCCCTCTGACAGGAGCCCCGCGATGGCCACGCTGACCCTCGACCGCTGGAACCTTTCGATCGGCGACGACCAGCCGCTGGTCGTCATCGCCGGCATCAACGTCATAGAGGACCTCGAGCTGGCCCTGACCACGGCGCGGACGCTGAAGGCGATCTGCGCCGGCCTGGGCCTGCCCTATGTGTTCAAGGCGAGCTACGACAAGGCCAACCGCTCTTCGCTGAAGAGCTATCGCGGGCCGGGCCTTGAAAAGGGCCTGGCGATCCTCGCCGAGGTCAAGGCGAAGGTCGATGTGCCGATCGCCACCGACATCCATACCGTTGAGGAGTGCGAGCCGGTCGCCGCGGTGGCGGACCTGGTGCAGATCCCCGCGTTCCTCTGCCGTCAGACCGATCTGGTGGTGGCCGCCGCCCGCGCGACCAAGGCCGCCGGCGGCCTGCTGCACGTCAAGAAGGGCCAGTTCCTCGCGCCCTGGGATTGCAAGAACATCCTCGACAAGATCAAGGAAGCGACCGGCGGAGCGGAGATGACCGTGCTCTGCGAGCGGGGCAACAGCTTCGGATACAACAACCTGATCGTCGACATGCTGGGCATCGGCGAGATGAAGAAGCTGGGCGTTCCGGTGACCATCGACGCGACCCATGCGGTGCAGTTGCCCGGCGCCGACCCGCGCACCGGCGGCGCCTCGACCGGCGGCCGTCGCGACGGCGTGTCGGTGATCGCGAAATCAGCGGTGGCCGCCGGCGCGGACGGCGTGTTCCTCGAGTTCCACCCCGAACCTGACAAGGCGCTCTGCGACCCGCTCAGCTGCCTGCCGCTCGACGGCGCGGCCGCGCTGCTTGCCACGCTCAAGGCCGTGCACGCGGCGGTGCGCTAGAAGGTCGTCGCCATCTCAGGATATTTCGGCGTGCAGGCCCGGTAGAACCTCGCCAGCTCGACCATGTCGGCCTCATAGTCGCCCGTGGGCATGAAGGCGGGCCCCAGGCCGACGACCTTGCGGCGATAATCCATCATCCCGCAGACCAGCGGCACGCCGGCGCCGACCGCGATGTGATAGAAACCGGACTTCCACTGCCGCGCCTTGCCGCGCGTGCCCTCGGGCGCGATCGTCAGCATGAACTCATCCCGCCTGGCGAACTCGGCGACCATCGTGCCGACCATGTCCTTCGCTTGCGTGCGGTCGACCGGGATGCCGCCCAGATCGGTCATCATTTTCGCGAACGGCCAGCGGAACAGCGAGGCCTTGCCCATGAAGCTGAGGTTCAGGTTCAGCCCGTCGGCGGCCCCGAGGAAGTAGACGAAATCCCAGTTGCTGGTGTGGGGCGCCGCGATGATCACGAACTTGCGCGGCATCGGCGCCGTGCCTTCGACCGTCCAGCCCTGCCACCCGAAAAAGGTGACCAGCGCCCATCGCACGACCCGCGCAAGCCAACCCATCGTCTGACGTCCTCCCCAGGATCGATTCGAGCCTAGCGGAAGTGCCGCCTTGTGCGAAACGGGGAATGGCTAGCTCCGGTAATCCCCGTTGATCGCGACGTACTGCTTGGTCAGATCACAGGTCCACATGCTCGCGGAGCCCCGGCCGACGCCGACGTCGACGGTGACTTCCAGCTCCGGCTTCTTCATGTAGGCGCTCATCTTCGCCTCGGAGTAGGTCGGTGAGACCAGACCGTCCTGGGCGGCGACCAGCTTGCCGAACATGACCTTCATCCGGTCGCGGTTGACCGGCTCGTCGGCGCGGCCGACGGCCATGACAATCCGGCCCCAGTTGGCGTCCTCGCCGGCGAAGGCGGTCTTGACCAGCGGGCTCTCGGCGATGGTGCGGGCGATCTTGCGGGCGCTGGCGGCGCTCTCGGCGCCGGTCACGTTGATCTTGACGAACTTGGTTGCCCCCTCGCCGTCGCGCACCAGCTGCAGGGCCAGGTCGAGCAGGACGGCTTCCAGCTTCTCGCGGAAGTCTGCCAGCCGGTGATCGCCGGCCCGGCTGATGCGCGGGGCGCCCGAGGCGCCAGTGGCGAACAGCAGCAGGGTGTCGTTGGTCGAGCGATCCCCGTCGACCGTCACCGCGTTGAATGTCGAGCGGGTGTACAGGCTGACCAGGGTCTGCAGCGCCTTGGGCGCGATGGCCGCGTCGGTGGCGACGAAGGCCAGCATGGTCGCCATGTCCGGCGCGATCATGCCCGATCCCTTGGCGATGCCGTTGATCCGCACCGTCCTGCCGTCGATCTTCGCCGTCCGGGTGGAGCCCTTGGCGAAGGTGTCGGTGGTCATGATCGCCCCGGCGGCCTCGGCCCAGGCGTCGTCGGCCATGCGGTGGTCGATATCCGGCAGCTTGCTGGTGATCTTGCCGTCGTCAAGCAGCACGCCGATGACGCCCGTGGAGGCCATCACCACGTCGCGCTGGCGGCAGTCGAACCGCTTGGCGATGGCCCCGGCTACCCGGCGGACCGCGTCCGCGCCCGGCTTTCCGGTGAAGCTGTTGGCGCAGCCGGCGTTGACGACCAGCGCCTGGACGCCTTCGCCGCCGGAGCTTTCCAGCTGCTTCTTGCACCAGTCGACCGGAGCCGAGCCGACGCCGTGGCGGGTAAACACGCCGGCGCAGCTGGTGCCCTTGGCGAATCGCATGACCAGCAGGTCGGGCCGTTCGTGCTTGTAGAAGCCGGCCCGGCCGATGCCGATCTGGACTCCCCCGACCGGCGGCATCTTCGGAAACGGCACGGCCAGCGGCGAGATCGCCAGACCGGGCTTGCCCGGCGCGGCGGCGGGTTCCGGTTCGGCGGCCTTCTCCGGGCGTTTGGCGGTCGCGCGCTTGATCGCCGAGGTCAGCGGGTCGAGCGCGTGCTGCACGGCGTGGCCGACGACCTCGACGGGCTTGGCGGCGGCTTCGAGGGCGCGAGCCGGAGTCAGCTTCCCGGCGTCCGGTTTCGGCTTCGTGGGAGGCGTCGTCATTTCTTTGCCGGGGTCGCGGGTGTGGCGGGTTTGGCGGCTTTCAGGGCGGGCGTCGTCGCGGGCGGCGGCGCCGCGGGCGTCGTCGCTGTCCCCGCCGTCGACGGCGTCGCGGTTTCGGGCAGCGGCGTGACCGCCGGGGCAGGCGGTGCGGAAGCCGGCTCGCGCGGCGCGCCGGGCACGTCCTGCGCCTTGCCGAGCAGCACCTGGACCTTGGCCGTGGCGCGCAGCTTCTCGAGCAGGTCGCGGACCTTGTCGTAGGTCAGGAAACGAACGATCTGCGGGCGGGCGGCCTCGAACGTGATCGGGGCTTCCTGGCGCTTCTCCTCGACCTTGACCAGGGCCCAGCCGCCTTCGACCGCGAACGGGCCGATCAGGTCGCCGGGTTTGGCGTCTTTCAGCGCCGCGACATAGGGCTCGGGCATCACGTCGAGGGTGAAGTAGCCGCCGATGTCGCCACCGCTGAACCGGGTGGCGGTGTCGGAGGAGCGCTCCATGGCCAGGGCTTCGAACGAGGCGCCGGCGGCCAGAAGCTTCTTGATCTGTTCGGCCTCGACCTGGCTGGCGACAACGATCTGGCGGGCCTTGATCTCGTCGCTCTCCTTCGAGAGCCGCAGCTGCTCCTGGTAGAGCTCGCGAATGGCTGATGGCGTCACGGCCTTCTCGACCACGCTCTCAACCAGCATGTCGCCGAGGATTCGTTCGCGGGCGGCGGCCAGGCGGCGCTGGGCGACGGGGTCGCGGTCCAGCTTGCGCTTCAGCGCTTCGGCGGCCAGCAGCTTCTGGTCGACGACCTCATCCATCACGCGGCGGAACAGGTCGGACGAGGTGTCGAGGGGCTCGCCCTCGCTGATCAGGCCCTGGGCCACGGCCTCGCGCTTGACGTCGGACGACCAGACCGTCTTGCCGTCGATGCGCGCGACGGCGACGTCTCCGGCTTGCGGGGGCTTCTCGTTGCCCTCCTGCCGCCCGCAGGCGCCCAGCGTCAGCGCTAGGGACAGCGCGATGATCACGCCCCAGGCGCCGGTCTTTGCGGTCTTCATGGCGGACAGTTCTCCACGCGAGCCTCAGCCCCCGGTCCTAGCGCGGTTTCAGGCGGAGGGAAATGCAGCTCGCCCGCCTGTGGCTCACAGGCCCCATCACTCACCCGCGAGGGGCCGCCGCGTTGACACTGGGGGACCCGCTGCTTAAGTCTCCCCCGCGCTTAAACGGGCGGAAATCCGTGCGTCCGAAAGGACTTGCACGAACAGCCAACCGCCGCTGCGCACGCCAGTTTCACCGGATCTCCCTACGCATGCTCGGCTTCGCCAAAAACATCTTCGGCTCTTCCAACGACCGTAAGGTCAAGCAGTTCATGGGGCGGGTCGACAAGATCAACGCCCTTGAGCCCGAGTATGCCGCCCTGTCGGAAGACCAGCTGCGCGCCAAGACCGACGAGTTCAAGGCCCGACTGGCCGCCGGCGCCACGCTCGATGACCTGATGAGTGAAGCGTTCGCGGTCGTCCGCGAGGCTTCCAAGCGCACGCTCGGCCAGCGGCACTACGATGTGCAGATGGTCGGCGGCATGGTGCTGCACAAAGGCGGCATCGCCGAAATGCGCACCGGCGAAGGCAAGACCCTGGTCGCGACCCTGCCGACCTACCTGAACGCCCTCGAAGGCAAGGGCGTCCACGTCATCACCGTGAACGACTACCTGGCCAGGCGCGACGCCGAGTGGATGGGTCAGGTCTATCGCTACCTGGGCCTGACCGTCGGCGTGATTGTCAACGGCCTGAGCCAGATGCAGCGTCAGGAAGCCTACCGCAGCGACATCACCTACGGCACGAACAACGAGTTCGGCTTCGACTACCTGCGCGACAACCTGGTCTATGACGCGGGCGAGATGGTCCAGCGCGGCCACAACTTCGTCATCGTCGACGAAGTGGACTCGATCCTGATCGACGAAGCCCGCACGCCGCTGATCATCTCCGGCCCGACCGAAGACCGGTCCGAGTTCTATCGGGCGATGGACATCGTCGTGAAGGCGCTCATCAAGGAAGAGGGCATCTACGAGCACGACGAGAAGCAGAAGCAGGTTCTGCTGACCGAGCACGGCTCGGAGCGCGTCGAGGAAATCCTTCAGGAGAGCGGCCAGCTGGCCGAGGATTCCGCTGGCCTCTACGACCCGGTCAACATCTCGGTCGTGCACCACATCAACCAGGCCCTGCGGGCCAACGTGCTCTACACCAAGGACAAGGATTACATCGTCAAGGCCGGCGAAGTGATCCTGATCGACGAATTCACCGGCCGCATGATGACCGGCCGCCGCCTGTCCGAGGGTCTGCACCAGGCCATCGAGGCCAAGGAAGGCGCCGAGATCCAGCCCGAGAACCAGACCCTGGCCTCGGTGACGATCCAGAACTATTTCCGCCTCTACAAGAAGCTGTCGGGCATGACCGGCACGGCGGCGACCGAGGCCCAGGAATTCCTCGACATCTACAAGATGGATGTCACCGAGATCCCGACCAACCGCGCGGTCAAGCGGATCGACGAGGACGACGAGGTCTACCGCACCGCCGACGAGAAGAACCGCGCCATCCTAGCCCAGATCGAGGATTGCCACCGCCGCGGCCAGCCGATCCTGGTCGGCACGGTGTCGATCGAGAAATCCGAGCAGCTTTCGGAACTGCTGTCGAAGCACACGTTCGAAATGGACGGCAAGACGGTCAAGGGCATCCCGCACAACGTGCTGAACGCCCGCTACCACGAACAGGAAGCCTATATCGTCGCCGACGCGGGCTTCCCGGGCGCCGTGACCATCGCCACCAACATGGCCGGCCGCGGCACGGACATCCAGCTCGGCGGCAACGTCGAGATGCACATGGCCAAGTGGCGCCAGGACCAGCTGGGTCTGGGCCTGGCCGTCGACCACGAAGCCGAGGTGGAAGAGAAGCACCGTTTCGAGGCCGAAATCTCCGAAGCCAAGAACAAGGCGCTGG
>CAZISF010000113.1:0-10814 GCA_964541915.1 uncultured Caulobacter sp. | reverse complement strand
TGACTGACGCCCCCGAAGTCCTCTGCCGCGTCGAGTCCGGCGTCGGGCGGATCACGCTGAACCGGCCCAGGGCCCTGCACGCCCTTACGCTGGTGATGTGCGAGGACATGATCGATGCGCTGTCGATCTGGCGCTACGACGAACAGGTCCAGTGCATCCTCATCGACCACAGCGGCGAGCGCGGCTTCTGCGCCGGCGGCGACATCCGCATGTTGGCCGAGAGCGGGGCAGGTGACGCGGTCGCGGCGCGGAAGTTCTTCCACACCGAGTACCGCCTGAACCACCTGCTGTTCACCTACCCCAAGCCGGTCATCGCGGTGATGGACGGGGTGACCATGGGCGGCGGTGTCGGCCTGTCGCTGCCGGCCGACGTTCGGATCGCCACCGAGCGGACGACGTTCGCCATGCCCGAGACCGGCATCGGCCTGTTCCCGGACGTCGGCGGCGGCTGGTTCCTGCCGCGCCTCCCTGGGAAGGCAGGCCTGTGGCTCGCCCTCACCGGCGCGCGAATCAAGGCTGCCGACTGCTGCGCCCTGGGCATTTCGACCCACTACATGGCGTCGGACAAGGTCGAGGCGTTCAGGACGGCCTTGTTGGCCCATCCCGGCAGCGTCGCGGCCGCCCTGGCCGGTTTCGTCGAGGACCCCGGCCACCCGCCTATTGCCGCGCACCAGGCCGACATCGACCGGCTGTTCGGAGAGGGCGACGTCGAGGCGATCCTCGCCAACCTGCAGGTCGAGCCCGGCGAATGGGCCCAGGCCCAGCTGGCGACGCTGCGGACCAAGTCGCCGCAGACCCTGAAGGTCGCTTACCGCCAGCTCCGAACCGGGGCGGCGCTGGACGACTTCGCCGCCAACATGGCGATGGAATACCGCATCGGCTCGCGCGTGGTTCGCCTGCACGACTTCCTCGAGGGCGTTCGAGCGGTCATCATCGACAAGGACAATGCGCCGAACTGGGATCCGCCGACGGTCGAGGCCGTCTCCGACACCCTGCTGGACGATATTTTCGCGCCGCTGCCGGCCGAAGAGGAATGGACGCCGCTGACTTGAGGCCGGAACCGGCGTAGGAGAAAAGCCGGGTCGGGGTAACGCAATTGGGGAAGATACCAGGATGAAGTTCCAAGCCCGTTGGCTCGCCGTGGCCGCCGTACTGGCGCTCGCCGCCTGCGAGACCGTTCCGCCGCCGCCCCCGCCGCCGCCCGCAGACGCGCCGGTCTCGCTGCCGGCCTTTATCTCCATCGCCCTGGCCGATCCGGGTCGGCCAGAAGCCGACCGCGCCCGCGACGCTAACCGCAAACCCGGCGAAATCCTGCTGTTCGCCGGCCTGCGCCCCGGGATGAAGGTTGTCGATCTGGTGCCGGGTTCTGGCTATTTCACCCGCATCTTCTCGCGCGCCGTCGGGTCGAGCGGCCGCGTCTACGCCTATGTGCCGGACGAGCTGACCGCCATCGCCAAGGGCCGCCCGCCGTCGGTCGCCGCCTTCGTCGGCAAGCCGCCCTACAGCAACGCCAGCATGATCCTGCAGACCCTGCCGATGTTCTCCGCGCCGGAGAAGGTCGACATGGTCTTCACGGCCCAGAACTACCACGACATGCACCTGAGCTTCATGGGCCCGGCGGACCTGTCGGTGGTGAACCGCCGCATCTTCGCCGCGCTCAAACCCGGCGGCGTCTATCTGGTCATTGACCATTCGGCCAAGGCCGGGACGGGCCTGCGTGACACCGAGACCCTGCACCGCATCGACGCGGCGCTGGTGCGCAAGGAGATCGAGGCCGCCGGCTTCGTCTATGAGGGCGAAAGCCGCCTGCTGCGCAATCCGAAGGATCCGCTGACGGCCAACGTCTTCGACCCTTCGATCCGCGGCAAGACCGACCAGTTTGTCTACAAGTTCCGCAAGCCCAGGAGCGCGCGCTGATGTCCTTCCGGTTCACCGCCCCGCTTGCCGGGATCCTGGCCATCGCGCTCGGCGCCGCCGCAATGGCCGCCGACCTGCCGGCCAACATCAGCGCCGCCCTCGCCGACAGCGGCAGGCCGGCGACGGACACCGCCCGTGACGCCGCCCGCCATCCGGGCGAGTTGCTGGCCTTCGCCGGCGTGAAGTCGGGCGACAAGGTCGGCGATTTCATCATGGGCGGCGGCTATTTCACCCGCATCTTCGCCAAGGCCGTCGGCGAAAGCGGCAGGGTCTATGCCTACCAGCCCAAGGAGTTCATCCAGTTCAACGGCCAGTACCAGAAGTCACTGGACGCCGTTGCGGCAGCCTATCCGAACGTGACGCCGCTCAACAATTCACTGGGCGCGGTCGGCTTTCCCGAGCCGCTGGACGTGATCTTCACGGCCCAGAACTACCACGACCTCCACCTGGGCTTCATTCCGCCGCAGGGCATCGCGGCGATCGACAAGGCCCTGTTCGACAGCGTCAAGCCGGGCGGCGTGCTGATCGTCATCGACCATTCCGCTGTCGACGGCACGGGGGACAGCCAGTCCAAGGCCCTGCACCGCATCGACATCGCCACGGTGAAGGCGGAACTGACGGCGGCCGGTTTCGTCTTCGAGGGCGCGACCGAGTTGCTTCGGAATCCCGCCGATCCGCGCACGGCGAGCGTGTTTGACGACGCCATCAAGGGCAAGACCGACCAGTTCGTGCTCAAGTTCCGCAGGCCCGTCTAGATCCATGACCCGCATCGCTTTTATCGGCCTCGGCAACATGGGGGCCGGTATGGCCGCCAACCAGGCGAAGGCCGGCCACGAGGTCCGCGCCTTCGACCTGTCCCAGGCCGCCATCGACAAGGCCGTCGCCGCCGGCTGCCGGCCCGCCGCCACCATCGCTGACGCCGTCAGGGATGCAGACGCCGTCATCACCATGTTGCCCGCCGGCCAGCATGTTCGGTCCGTTTACGGCGATCAGGTGCTGGCGCATGCCCCGACATCCGCCCTGCTGATCGACTGCTCGACCATCGACATCGACAGCGCCCGCGCGGTCGGTGAACAGGCGAGGGCGGGTGGCTACCGCTTCGCCGACGCGCCGGTCAGCGGCGGCATCATGGCGGCCGAGGCCGGCACGCTCGCCTTCATGGTCGGTTGTGAAGCGGCCGACTATCCCGCGTTCGAGGCCATCCTGCAGCCCATGGCCCGCGTGGTCTTCCACGCCGGCGCGGCGGGATCGGGCCAGGCGGCCAAGATCTGCAACAACATGCTGCTCGGCATCTCGATGATCGGCGTCTGCGAGGCTTTCGCCCTGGCGGAGAAGCTCGGTCTCGATCCGGAGCGGTTCTACGAGATCGGCTCGAAGTCGTCTGGCCAGTGCTGGTCGCTGACCACCTACTGCCCCTGGCCGGGGCCGGTGGAGACCGCGCCGTCCAATCGTAACTACGAGGGCGGCTTCCTCAGCGCCCTGATGCTCAAGGACCTGAAGCTGGCCCAGGAGGCGGCGGCCCGCGCCGGCGCCTCGACGCCGATGGGAGCCCAGGCTGAAGCTCTCTACGCGCTGTTCGACGGCATGGGGCACGGCCAGAAGGACTTCTCGGCCATGTTGCAGATGTTCCGCGGGCGACTGGACGAATTGAAGGCCTGAGCCTGCCCGTTTTTGCGCTGGATCAATTCATCC
Organism: uncultured Caulobacter sp.; assembly: GCA_964541915.1. Taxonomy (GTDB): domain Bacteria; phylum Pseudomonadota; class Alphaproteobacteria; order Caulobacterales; family Caulobacteraceae; genus Caulobacter. Next base: position 7,205 of record CAZISF010000113.1, on the reverse strand, counting down.
CGGTGCGGGAGCGGCCATCCTGCAACCCGTTACCTGAGAGCCGTTCGCGAAAGACCTGCGGCGATTCACGTAATACGTTGCCAGATGAAACTCCCGAAAGTGGACACGGGAGTCCCGGGGCGCCTATAAGCCCCGCGAAACAGAGAACAGGAGCCGGCCGGGGCGGGGCGACCGTCACGTGGGGGCCGGGCGTCGTCGATGGATTACAAGGCCGCTTTCGAGACCGCTGTTGCGAAGGTTCGCGACGAAGGCCGCTACCGGGTCTTCGCGGATCTCAAGCGCCATCGCGGCGACTTCCCCCGCGCGACCTGGACCCGGGACGACGGATCCGAATCCGAGGTCATCGTCTGGTGTTCCAACGACTACCTTGGCCAGGGTCAGAACCCCGTCGTCGCTGACGCCATGCATGCGGCGATTGACGCCACCGGCACCGGCTCGGGCGGCACGCGCAACATCTCCGGCACGACCCACTTCCACGTCGAGCTCGAACGCGAACTGGCCGATCTGCACCACAAGGAGTCGGCCCTTCTGTTCACCTCGGGGTACGTCTCGAACGAGGCGACGCTGGCGACGCTGTACAAGATCCTGCCAGGGCTGATCATCTTCTCGGACGAGCTGAACCACGCCTCGATGATCAGCGGCATCCGCAACGGCGGCGGCGCGCGCAAGATCTTCCGCCACAACGATCTCGGCCACCTTGAGCAACTGCTTGCGGAGGCCGATCCGGAAGCGCCCAAGCTGGTGGCGTTTGAAAGCGTCTATTCGATGGACGGTGACATCTCCGACATCCGCGGCACGGTCGCGCTGGCGAAGAAGTACGGCGCCATGACCTATATCGACGAGGTCCACGCGGTCGGCCTGTACGGCCAGCGCGGCGGCGGCGTCTCGGAGCGTGACGACATCGCCTCCGAGATCGACATCATCGAGGCGACGCTCGGCAAGGCCATCGGCGTCATGGGCGGCTACATTGCCGCCGACGCGGTGATCGTCGACGCGATCCGTTCCTACGCCTCGGGCTTCATCTTCACGACCTCGCTGCCGCCGGCCCTGACGGCCGGCGCGCTGGCGTCCGTTCGCTGGCTCAAGGAGCACAATGAGGTCCGCGACCAGCACCAGGAACGCGCGGCGACCCTGAAGGCCATGATGAAGGCCGCCGGCCTGCCGGTCATGGAAAGCTCGGTCAGCCACATCGTGCCGGTGATGGTCGGCGACGCCGTCCACTGCAAGATGGTCTCGGACATGCTGCTGGAAGACCACGGCATCTACGTCCAGCCGATCAACTTCCCGACGGTTCCTCGCGGAACGGAGCGGCTGCGCTTCACGCCGACCCCGTTCCACACCGACGCGATGATGAAGGACCTTGTCCGGGCGTTGGAAAATCTGTGGGCCCACTGTAACATCGCCCGCGTCGGCGGTTACGCCGCCTAGAAGGACCTAGGACCGCCGCCGCACACCTTTTCCAAGTCCGATTCGTTTGGCGAAATCAGACCGTCGCTCGGCGTAGGCCGGCGCGACCATGGGATAGTCTGGCGGCAGGCCCCACTTCCTACGATAGTCTTCGGGGCTCAGGTCGAAGCGCGTGCGCAGATAGCGCTTCAGCATTTTCAGCTGCGCGCCGTCTTCCAGGCACACGATGTAGTCCTGCTGAATGGACTTCGAGATGGGGACTGCCGGCTTCTGACGCTCCTTCGCGACAGGCGCGGAGTCGACACCGAGTCCCGCCATCGACGCGTGCACCGAGCGAATCAGATCGGGCAGGGCGGCCTGGCCTACCTGGTTGCGGCTTACATAGGCCGCGACAATCTCGGCCGAGCAGGCCAGCAGCTCCGCTCCCGACGTGTCTGCATCGCTGGCGCCATCGGTCATCGGTTCTACTCTCTACGCACGGATACATTTCCGCACCTGGCGCTCCGGGAGGAGCGACGGGTTTGTTGAACAATGCGGGCCCCTCATGCCGGGTTCCGATTGATCGCCGCGACATGATCGCTAAAGAGGGCGCGCCAGCGCCGCAGCCGGGAGTAAGCCCATGAACGCCTCCACGCCCATCCGCCCCGCCTTCTTCGGCGCCGACCTCGCCACGGCCGATCCCGCGATCGCCGAGGCCATCGCTCATGAGCTCAAGCGGCAGCAGAACCAGATCGAACTGATCGCCTCGGAAAACATCGTCAGCAGGGCGGTGCTGGAGGCCCAGGGCTCGATCCTGACCAACAAGTACGCCGAGGGTTACCCGGGCAAGCGCTACTACGGCGGCTGCGAATACGTCGATGTGCTGGAGACCCTGGCCATCGAGCGGGCCAAGGAGCTGTTCGGCGCCGGCTACGCCAACGTCCAGCCGCACTCGGGCGCCCAGGCCAACCAGGCGGTGTTCATGGCGCTGCTGACGCCGGGCGACACCTTCATGGGCATGGATCTGGCCGCCGGCGGCCACCTGACCCACGGCAGCCCGGCCAACCAGTCCGGCAAGTGGTTCAAGCCGGTGGCCTACACCGTGCGCCAGCAGGACCAGTACATCGACTATGACAATGTCGCCGAAGTCGCCGAACGCGAGCGGCCCAAGCTGATCATCGCCGGTGGCTCGGCCTATGGCCGGGCGATCGACTTCAAGCGTTTCCGGGAGATCGCCGACAGCGTCGGCGCGCTGCTGATGGTCGACATGGCTCACTACGCCGGCCTGGTCGCCGGCGGGGTCTATCCCAATCCGGTGCCGCACGCCCATGTCGTGACCACGACAACCCACAAGACGCTCCGCGGGCCGCGCGGCGGTCTGATCCTGACCAACGACGAGGCCATCGCCAAGAAGATCAACTCGGCGGTCTTCCCCGGCCTGCAGGGCGGCCCCCTGGAGCATGTCATCGCCGCCAAGGCCGTCGCCTTCGGCGAGGCGCTGCAGCCGGACTTCAAGGCCTACGCAGCCCAGGTCGTGACCAACGCCAAGGCGCTGGCCGACACCCTGATGGCCTGTGGCGTCAACATCGTCTCCGGCGGCACCGACAGCCACGTGATGCTGGTCGATCTACGGCCCAAGGGCGTCACGGGCCGGGACACCGAAGCCTCGCTCGAGCGGGCCAACATCACCTGCAACAAGAACGGCATTCCGTTCGACACGGCGTCCTTCACCGTGACCTCCGGCGTGCGGCTCGGCACCCCGGCCGGCACGACCCGCGGCTTCGGCGAGGCGGAGTTCCGCCAGATCGGCCGCTGGATCGGCGAGGTCGTCGACGGCCTGTCCGCCAACGGCCCGGAGGGCAACGCGGCGGTCGAAGCGAAGGTCCGTGAACAGGTGCTGGCGTTGACGGCGCGGTTCCCTATCTACAACTAATAGGGATGGCCGCCGGGAGGGGCCCAACATGCGCTGTCCGTTCTGTGGCCACTTGGAAAGCCAGGTGAAGGACAGCCGCCCGTCGGAAGACGGCGCGGCGATCCGACGCCGTCGACTCTGCCCTGAATGCGGCGGGCGCTTCACCACCTTCGAGCGCGTCCAGCTGCGCGAACTCACGATCGTGAAACGGTCCGGCCGGCGCACGCCGTTCGACCGCGAGAAACTGGCGCGGTCCGTGGCGCTGCCGCTGCGCAAGCGCCAGATCGACGCCGAGCGCGTCGACCGGCTGATCAATGGCATCGTCCGCCAGCTGGAAAGCATGGGAGAGACCGAACTGGCCTCGTCCGTGGTCGGCGAGATGGTGATGAAGTCGCTCAAGGCCCTCGATGACGTGGCCTACGTCCGCTACGCCTCGGTCTACCGCGACTTCCGCCACACCGACGACTTCGCCCAGTTCCTCAGCGCCGAGGGCCTGTCCGACGACCTCGACGAGGACTGACGTTGGGCGTCACGCTCAAGCTGGCCACGTCGCTCGACGGCCGCATCGCCACGGCGTCAGGCGAAAGTCGCTGGATTACCGGTCCAAGGGCGCGTGAAGAGGTCCATCGTCTGCGCGCCCTGCACCAGGCGATCCTCGTCGGTGTCGAGACGGCGATCGCGGATGATCCCGAGCTGACGGTCCGGCTTCCGGGATTTGTCGGGTTCCAGCCGGTGCGGGTGGTGCTCGACAGCCGTCAGCGCTTGCCGTTGACGTCGAAGCTGGTGCGCGAGGCTGAGCGACTGCCGACCGTGGTCATCACCATCGAGAATCCAAACAACCGTTTGACTGACGCGGGGGTCACCGTGATTCAAGTGGCTCAATCTGAGGGGCGGCCCGAGCCGAAGGCGGTTCTGGAAGCTCTGCAGACGGATTTTCAGCGGCGACTCGAGGATCGGTTCCCGGGCGAAGTCGCGGGGATGACGATGAACCTGATGATCGAAGGCGGCGGTCAGGTTGCGGCGAGTTTCCTGAGCGCGGGTCTGGTCGACCAGATCGAGTGGTTCCGGGCGCCGATCATCCTGGGTGACGAGGGGCGACCGGCGATCGGCGCCTTCGTGTTGAAAGATCTGGCCGCCGCCCCACGTTTCAGGCGGCTGGCCGTCGAGACGGTCGGCGACGACCTGTGGGAGCGGTACGGGAAGGCCTGATGTTTACCGGAATAGTCACCGACGTCGGCCGGGTCCGCAGCGTGCGCGAGACCAACCGTGACCGCCGATTCGAGATCGAGACGGCCTACGACCTGTCGACAGTCGATCTGGGCGCGTCGATCTCACACGCCGGCTGCTGCCTGACCGTGGTCGAGAAGGGCGAGGGCTGGTTCGCCGTCGAGGTCTCGGCCGAGACCCTGTCGATGACTACGCTGGATCAGTGGGCCGAGGGCGCGCCGGTCAATCTGGAGCGGGCCGCAAGACTCGGCGACGAGATGGGCGGCCATATCGTCTCCGGTCACGTCGACGGTCTTGGCGAAGTGCTTTCGATCACGCCCGAAGGCGGCTCTCATCGCCTGCGCATCCGCGCGCCGAAGCCGCTGCATCGCCTGATCGCCCCCAAGGGCTCGATCACGGTCGAAGGCGTCAGCCTGACGGTCAACGAGGTCGAGGGCGATGTCTTCGGCCTGAACATCATCCCCCACACCTGGGACGTGACCACCCTGGGCCGCCTGACGGTCGGTACGCGGGTCAACCTCGAGATCGACATGCTGGCGCGTTACCTCGCCCGGTGGCAGGAGACAGCCGATGAGTGAAGGCAGCCCCATCTCGCCGATCGAGGACATCATCGAGGATGCCCGAAACGGGCGGCCCTATATCCTGGTCGACGCCGAGGACCGCGAGAACGAGGGGGATGTGATCATCCCCGCCCAGTTCGCCACGCCCGACCAGATCAACTTCATGGCCCGCCACGCGCGCGGGCTGATCTGCCTCAGCATCACCCACGAGCGGGCGCGTCAGCTTCGCCTGCCGCCGATGGCCGCCGAGAACCGCGAGAGCATGACGACGGCCTTCACCGTCTCGATCGAGGCGAAGGAAGGCGTCACCACCGGCATCTCGGCCCACGACCGCTCTCATACCGTGGCCGTGGCGATCGACCCGACCAAGGGGCCTGATGACATTGTTTCGCCGGGCCACGTCTTCCCGCTGGTCGCGCGCGACGGCGGCGTGCTGGTCCGCGCCGGTCACACCGAGGCGGCGATCGACATTTCCCGTCTCGCCGGTCTGAACCCCGCCGGGGTGATCTGCGAGATCATGAAGGACGACGGGACGATGGCCCGCCTCCCGGATCTGGTCTCCTTCGCCCAGTTGCACGGGCTGAAGATCGGGACCATCGCCGACCTGATCGCCTATCGCCGCCGCACCGAGCGGCAGGTCGAGCGGGCGCTCGAGACGCCGTTCACCAGCGTTCATGGCGGAGACTTCCGCATGATCGTCTATCGCAACACCATTGACCGCTGCGAGCACGTCGCCCTCGTGAAGGGCCGGATCGAGGCCGACAAGCCCACGCTGGTGCGGATGCACCAGGTCGATCTGGCCGCCGACATGCTGGGCTTCGTCGGCGCCCGCCGCGACTATGTGCCGGCCGCCATGCAGGCGATCGGCGACCATGACGGCCCCGGTGTGGTCGTGTTCATCCGCGATCCGAACCCGGCCTGGCTTTCCGAACGCTACGGCGGAGAGTATGCGGCGGGGAGCCAGTACCGAAGCAACGCCATCCGCGATTACGGCGTGGGGGCGCAAATCCTGCTGGACCTGGGGGTGCGGGAAATGGTCCTGCTAACCTCCAGTCCCTTCAAACCCGCCGCCCTCGAAGGCTACGGGCTCAGGATCGTCGGGCGCCAGCCCATTGCGACGCCCAAGGAGTAACGCATGTCCGCTGACAAGGTCCGCATCCTGATCGTGGAAGGCCGGTTCTATTCGGAACTGTCCGACGAGCTCCTGCGGGGCGCGGCCGACGCCATTACGGCGATCGGGGCGGAGTATGACGTGATTACCGTGCCTGGCGCGCTGGAGATTCCGGCAGTCATCGCGCTCGCCGAGGAAGCGGGCCGTCGTCCCACGGGTCGTCCCTATGACGGCTATGTCGCGTTGGGCTGCGTGATCCGCGGTGAGACCTACCACTTCGAGATCGTGTCGAACGAATCGTCGCGTGGCCTCATGGACCTGGCCGTTCGGCACGGACTGGCGATCGGCAACGGCATCCTGACCGTTGAGGACGAGGAGCAGGCCTGGGCCCGCGCCCGCGTGTCCGAGGGCGACAAGGGTGGCGGCGCGGCGCGCGCCTGCCTGGAGGTCCTGAGCATCAAGAACAGTCTGGGCCTGGGTCAATGAGCGGCGACAGCAAGCCCGCCAGCCTGCGCGAAGCCTATGATCGCCTGGTGGCGGCGACAGAGGGCAAGGTCGCGCCGTTGAGCGCCCGGGCCCGTCGCGCCCGCACCGTAGGGCGGCTGGCCGCCGTCCAGGCCCTGTACCAGATGGAACTGGCCGGAGCCGGGGTCGACGCAGTCGTGCGCGAGTTCGTCGATCATCGCTTTGACGGCGACATTGAGGGCGAGACCCTCGCCGAGGCGGACGAGGCCTTTTTCTCCGAACTGGTTCACGGCGTGGTCGGCGCGCAGGCGGCGATTGATTCGGCGATCACGCACCGCCTCGCCACTGGCTGGCGGCTGGAGCGGATCGACGCGACGCTGCGGGCGATCCTGCGCGCGGGCAGCTGGGAGCTGATGCATCGGCCGGATGTGCCGGTCGAAGTCGCGATCGACGAGTATGTCGAGATCACAAAGTCCTTCTTCGAAGGTCCCGAGCCCGGCTTCGTAAACGGCGCGCTCGACGGCATCGCCCGCGATGCCCGGGG
>CAZISF010000112.1:0-10835 GCA_964541915.1 uncultured Caulobacter sp. | reverse complement strand
TTTCGGCCGTCAATTCCGTCGTGCGCGCTTCGGAGGGCTACTTCCTTCAGCTGGTGAAACTTCTCAGTGAAATGACTGACGGCGATATCGTGAAGGGCGTGCTGCTGGTCACGATCGTCTACGCCAACACCGAGATTATCCGGCGCATGGATGGCAATACCCATGCCTTTGCCTCCATCGACGAGATTCCGACGGACGACATGCGACAGCCCGTCAGCGTCTACGCCCTGTCGAAGAGTCTTGGCACGCCCTACGAAACCACACGCCGCTACGTGAACCAGATGGTTGAAGACGGGCTCTGCGAAAAGGCAGGAGCCAAGGGAGGGGTCATAGTCCCCGCCCGCGTTCTCTCCAGCGCCAGGGCCAGAGCGATCTCGACGCGGCATTTCGCGCAGTCGATGAAGTTCGTCGATCGGGTCAACGAGCTCTCCGGCCGCTGAACCCCGGCACGCGCAGCGTCCAGAAAGACCCTGCTCACCGTCCGCTTCCATACGGCGTCAGGTCCACCGGACGGTCTGGTTCCGGATGCACACGCTCAGATAGATCGCTGCGGCCCCTGAAGTCATGCCGGCGTGCCGCGTGCGTCCGGTCGGGAGCGTGCCAGGGGCCATTCAGGCGCTCCGCTCCTGAGTAAGGCGATCCCTGTAAACAATAGTTGTCCCGAGATGGCGCCTTGTGCCGCCAAGATGTCGCACTGGTCCATGTATTGGCCCGGACGCGACATATGAAATCAACGCGTTTCTGCGGGAAATTCTGTTCTTCCAAGGTCATCGGTGTTGGCCATGGATCCGCAGTGTCGGCCATTCAATCTCATTATTATAAACCCGGATTGGGTGCACTAAGCGCAAGGCGTGACCTGCGGTAACCCTTGGTTGCGCTACCCCCGCGCAGAAGGACTCGACTGGAGCGAAATCCGGCCCCTCGAACGGCGGTGAAGCCCCTTGGCCGATCCGCTCAACGAGCCCGTCAATCGCTTCCTGCAAGGCAACGGCCCGCGCCAGCTTTCGATCGGGGATTCCAATGGCAGACGACTACGCGCTCAATGAGAGGCTGAACTTCTCCAGACTGGATGGGCCGGCGCGGGAGACGCTTCGGTCCCTCCGTCCGCTGATCCAGCGAGAGATCAGGCCGGCGCTCGATGCCTTCTACAATCAGATGCGGAATTTCCCCGAGCCCCGGAAGTTCTTTTCGAGCGACAGCCACATGTCGTCGGCCGCTGACCGCCAGTCCCAGCATTGGGATCTCATCGCGTCCGCCGACTACGGGGACTCCTACGTGCGCGGGGTACGCGCCATCGGCCAGGTCCACGCGCGGATCGGCCTTGAGCCGCGCTGGTATATCGGCGGCTACGCGCTGCTGACGGAGCATCTGACCAAGGCCATCATAAAGCAGGCCTGGCCGAAGAGCTTCGCGTTCGGAAAACAGACGACCGCGGAAGAGGCGGGCCAGCAGGTCGCGAGCTTCATGAAGGCGGTTCTGCTGGATATGGATTTCGCCATCTCGATCTACATCGAGACGATCGAGGCGAAGCGACAGGAAGAGGAGACCATCCGGGTCGCCGCGGAAGCGCAGCAGGCCCAGATTGTCGAAGCGCTCGGCCGGGCGCTGGCGGTTCTCTCGGACGGCGATCTGGTCTCGCGGCTCGACGCGGACGTTTCGCCGAACTTCCAGAAGCTCAAGGACGACTACAACGGCGCCATTGATACGCTGCAGGAAACGCTGCGCGCCGTGGCGGCCGCGACCGACGGCATTCGAACAGGCACCGATGAGATCGCGCTGGCGTCTGACGATCTCTCGCGGCGCACGGAGCAGCAAGCCGCCAGCCTCGAGGAAACGGCCGCGGCGCTGGATGAGCTGACCGCCACCGTCAAGAAGGCCGCCTCCGGTGCGCGCCAGGCCTCGGAACTGGTGACGACCGCCCGCGGGGAAGCCGAGCACTCGGGGTCGGTGGTCCGCGAGGCTGTGTCGGCCATGGGGCAGATCGAGAAGTCCTCCAACCAGATCGCCCAGATCATCGGCGTGATCGACGAGATCGCCTTCCAGACCAACCTCCTGGCCCTGAACGCCGGGGTCGAGGCCGCCCGGGCCGGCGACGCCGGACGAGGCTTTGCGGTGGTTGCGTCCGAAGTGCGCGCCCTGGCGCAGCGGTCAGCGGAGGCCGCCAAGGAGATCAAGGCGCTGATCTCCGCAAGCTCGAGTCAGGTCGGCGAAGGCGTGAAGCTGGTCGGCGAGACCGGCGACGCACTGCGACGGATTGTTGAACGGGTCGGCGAGATTGACGCCCTGGTGTCCGAGATCGCCGCGTCCTCGGCGGAACAGGCCACTGGCCTCAACGAGGTCAATACCGCCGTCAATCAGATGGATCAGGTGACGCAGCAGAACGCCGCCATGGTCGAGGAGAGCACAGCGGCGACGCATTCGCTCAAGTCCGAGACCGCCGAGCTGGCCCGTCTGCTTGACCAGTTCACGATCAATGGCGGCTCGGGTCGGCAGTCCGCTCCGATCGCGCGGCCAACCCCCGTGTCCCGGTCACATCAGTCCACGCCAACGGCAAAGCCGGCGGTTCTGGCGGCGCGAGAGCGGCTCAATGCCTTCCTCAAGCCCCGGACCAGCGGCGCGAACGCCCTGAAGACCGACGCTGAAGGCTGGGAGGAGTTCTGATGAACCCGGCCTGCATCGCACTTCCACAACAGCTGGACGGGACGTCCGCCGCGTCGCTCCGCAACTCGCTGCTCGACGTCAGAGGGACACCAGTGGTGCTCGACGGCTCCGGCGTGACGCGTTTTGGCGCGCTGGGACTTCAGGTCCTGCTCGCCGGCGCGCGCACCTGGGCTGACGACGCCTGTAGCTTCGACCTCGTCGAGCCTTCACCGGCGCTCGTGCAGGGGCTGCGGCTGCTCGGCGCGACCTTCGCAACGGGCGCTGTCACGGGAACCGAAAGCTGATGACCCAAACCGTTCTCACGGTCGACGACTCCCGGACCATGCGGGACATGCTGCGGCTGGCGCTCGTCACCGCCGGCTATCGGGTCATCGAGGCCATCGACGGCGTCGATGGACTGCAGGTGCTGGCGGGCGAGACGCCCGACATCATCATCACCGATATCAACATGCCCAATCTCGACGGCTTCGGCTTCATCGAGGCGGTCCGGTCGGACGCGGCCTGGAAGGGCACGCCGATCCTCGTCCTGACAACGGAAAGCGATCCCGAAAAGAAGATGCGGGCGCGCGAGGCGGGCGCGACGGGCTGGATCGTCAAGCCGTTCAGTCCGGAAAAGCTCGTCAACGCCATCCGCCGCGTAGCCGCCTAGGGGATCCGACGTGGACGAAATGGAAGCCATCAAGGCGACCTTCTTCCAGGAATGCGAGGAACTCCTCGCGGACCTGGAGAGCGGTCTGCTGGCCCTGCAGGGCGGCATCGCCGACGGTGACACGGTCAACGCGGTGTTCCGCGCCGTGCATTCGATCAAGGGCGGCGCCGGCGCCTTCGGGTTCGAAGGCCTGGTCCGTTTCGCACACGTGTTCGAGACGCTGATGGACGCCGTGCGGTCGTCGAAGATGGCCGTCACGCCGGCACTGGTGGCGGCTCTTCTGCGCGCCGCCGACATTCTGGCCGATCTGGTTGAAGGCGCGCGGGGCGGTGGTGGCGAGGGCGATGATCCCCGAACGCTCGACATGGCCGCCGAGCTTGACCAGCTGATTTCGGGAGGCGTGGAAGCCCGCGCACCAACGCCGGTGCTTCCGGAACCGGATTTTGGTTTCCGCCCGCTCGCGGGTCCGCTGATCGACATCGAATTCTCGCCGCCGGCGACCGCGCTCTGGTCTGTCTCCTTCTCGCCCCGCCGTGCGCTGTTCGTGAACGCCAATGAGCCCGCGCTGTTGATTCGGGAGCTCGAGCGGCTGGGTCCGGTGGAAACGACGCTGGATGACTCGGCCATCCCGGGCCTGGAAGATCTCGACCCGGACGAGGCCTACCTGACCTGGAAGATCACCCTGACAACGAGCCTGGGTGAGGCCGCGATCCGTGATGTCTTCGACTTCGTCGACAGCGATTGCGACCTCACGGTTGCGCCGGGGGAAGCGCCGGCGGCGCCCGCCTTCGATTTCGCCGCCCTGATCGCGTCGGTCCAGGCGGAGCCGGTTGTTGAGTCCGGGGCGCCTGCCCCTGCGGCCTTTGTCGTCATGCCCGCCATAGCGATGGACCTCCCGGATGCGCCCCTTGTCCAGGGCCCGGCGTCCACGCCTTCCCCGGCTCCGCCTGCCAGGCCGGTCAACGCGTCCCAGCCGGAGCGCGCGGAGGCTCAGGGGTTTGCCCCGGCGGCGACGATCCGCGTCGACCCCGAGCGTATTGATCGCCTCATCGATCTTGTCGGCGAGCTTGTCATCAACCAGGCCATGCTGGCCCAACGGGTGTCCGAATCCGGACTGCCGCCGTCCAGCGCCGTGTCGGTCGGGCTCGATGACCTTGAGCAGCTGACCCGGGAAATCCAGGAAAGCGTGATGGCCATCCGGGCCCAGCCGGTGAAGTCCGTGTTCCAGCGGATGCCGCGCCTCGTTCGCGAAACGGCGTTGATGACCGGAAAGCAGGTGCGCCTGACGACGGATGGCGAGAACACCGAGGTCGACAAGACGGTGATCGAGCGTCTCGCCGACCCGATCACCCACATGATCCGCAACGCCATCGACCACGGTCTCGAAACGCCGGAGGCGCGGGTCGCCGCCGGAAAGCCCGTCGAAGGTCACGTCAGGCTGGCGGCGCTGCACCGTGGCGGGCGGATCGTCATCGAGGTCAGTGATGACGGCGCCGGCATCAACCGCAAGCGCGTCCTCGCGATCGCGATCGAGAAGGAACTGGTGGCCGCCGACGCCCAGTTGACGGACGAGGAAATCGACAACCTGATCTTCCTGCCGGGCTTCTCGACCGCCGCGGCGGTGTCGGACGTGTCCGGCCGTGGCGTGGGCATGGACGTTGTCCGTCGGAGCATCCAGGCCCTCGGCGGTCGCATCTCGATCGTGTCCCGGCCAGGCGAGGGCTCTACCTTCACGCTAAGCCTGCCGCTCACGCTGGCCGTCCTCGACGGCATGGTCGTGGACGTCGCCGGTCACACCCTCGTGGTGCCGCTCACGGCGATCGTCGAGAGCCTCAGGCCGAGGCCCGACGAGGTTCGGCCGCTCGGGCCGACCGGCATGGTCCTGGCCGTCCGGGACGAGCATGTCCCTCTGCTCGATATCGGCTGTGTGCTCGGGTTCCGCTCGGTCGCGCCCCCGCCCAGCGAAAGGGTCGTCCTGTTGATCGAGACCGAGGACGGCGCGCGCGCCGCGCTTGTCGCAGACGCGATCCAGGGCCAGCGGCAGGTCGTCATCAAGAGCCTTGAATCCAACTATCGCCAGGTGCCCGGCATCGCCGCCGCCACCATCCTCGGCGATGGCCGTGTCGCCCTGATCCTCGACGTGGACGCCGTGGTGTCCATGCGCAGGCGTGATGCGAGCCGCCTCGTCGATTCATCCCTCATCGCTGCGGAATGACCCCATGACTGACCTCGTCACCCAGGTGAGCCACGACCAGATCGAGCTGATTTCCTTCCGCATCGGCGATCAGGAGTTCTGCGTCGACATCATGGCGGTCCGCGAGATCCGCGGCTGGGCGCCGGCCACCCCCCTGCCTCAGACGCCGCCCTACATGCGGGGCGTGATCAATCTGCGCGGGGCGGTCCTGCCGATCCTGGACCTTGCGGTTCGGCTCGAACTGCCCGCGACCGAGCCCTCTGCTCGCAGCGTGATCATCGTCATCAACGCGGACGGGCGGCTGGTCGGCCTGCTGGTCGACGCGGTCTCGGACATTCTGAGCGTCTCCCGGGATGCGATCCAGCCGACGCCGGACGTCGCCTGTGACCGTGTGCGGAGCTTTGTCCGTGGTCTGATGTCGATCGAGGGGCGGATGATCAGCCAGATCGCCATCGATCGGATCATGCCCGATATCGAGGTGATGGCGGCATGAGCGCGCTGGCCCGGGCCGAGACCACCGACGTTCTGGTCAATGGCGAGTTTCCCTTCACGCGGACGGACTTCAGGACCGTGGCGTCGCTGCTCTACGGCATGGCGGGGATCACGCTGCCCGACAGCAAGGCGACGCTGGTCTATTCACGCCTCGCCAAGCGCCTTCGGGTGTTAGGGCTGCCGTCGTTTGACGCCTACTGCGAGCTGGTGGCCAGCGACCGTGGGCTTGAAGAGCGTCAGTCGATGCTGGCGGCCCTGACCACCAACGTGACGCGGTTCTTCCGTGAACCGCACCACTTCGACCATCTGAGGTCAAAGGTGCTTGAGCCGCTGGCGTCCGCCGTGAGGGCGGGCAGGCGGCTGCGGATCTGGTCCGCCGGCTGTTCGACGGGCCAGGAGCCGTACACGATCGCCCTGACGGTTCTGGACGTCATTCCCGAAGCCGCAAAGCTCGACGTCAGGATCCTGGCGACCGACATTGATCCCAACGTGATCGCCACGGCGCGCGAGGCTGTCTACGCCGACGATCTGATTGAGGGCGTGCCCCCGGCCCTGCGCAATCGCTGGCTGGACCGGCGACCGGACGGGGCCTGGGCGGTCAAGGCCACGGCGCGTGGTCTGGTCACGCCCAAGGTCCTGAATCTCATGGAGCCCTGGCCCATGAAGGGGCCGTTTGACGTCATCTTCTGCCGCAACGTCGTGATCTATTTCGACGAGCCCACGCAGGAGCGCATGTGGAGCCGGTTCGCGCCGCTGCTGGCCCCCGGCGGCCGTCTCTATGTCGGACATTCGGAACGGGCGGGCTATCCTGGGTCGACCCTGGCCAGCGACGGTCTGACCACCTACCGGGCCCCGGGAGAGCTGGCGTGAGCCGCGTCCGGGTCCTGGTTGTCGATGACTCCGCCACGATGCGCGGGTTGATTGGCGCAACGCTGAAGCGCGATCCCGGGATCGAGGTCGTCGGCTACGCCGCTGACCCGCATGAAGCGCGCGCCGCGATCAAGGCGCTGAATCCGGATGTGATCACCCTCGATATCGAGATGCCGAACATGAACGGACTCGAGTTCCTCGAGAAGGTCATGCGGCTGCGGCCGATGCCGGTGGTCATGCTGTCGACGCTGACCCTGGCGGGCGCCGACGCCACGCTGCGCGCGCTTGAGCTCGGCGCGGTGGACTGCATCGCCAAACCTTCAGGCCCAGCCCAGGGCGGAGACGCGCTCGGGGAGCTGGCGGCCCGCGTGCGGGCGGCCGCGGGGGCACGGGTTCGGCCGATCGGCCAGCCAGCGGCGACCCGGCCAGCCCCCGCATCCTACCGCCCCAATGGCGACCTGGTGGCGATCGGGTCCTCGACCGGTGGGGTCGAGGCCCTCCTGACGATCATTTCGTCCTTCCCGAAGGACTGCCCACCGACCGTCATCACCCAGCACATGCCGTCCACCTTCACCCCCGGCTTCGCCGCCCGCCTGGACCGTTGCACCGACGCGAGCGTGGCTGAGGCCTGGGACGGGGCGCCCATCGAACCGGGCCGCATCTGGCTGGCCCCCGGCGGGAGCACCCATCTCGAAGTCACGGGCTCGAACACGCTGCGATGCCGTCTCCGCGCCGGCGACCTGGTCAATGGCCATCGTCCGTCCGTGGATACGCTGTTCAGGTCCGTCGCCGCGACGGTCGGCGCGCGATCGGTGGGCGTGATCCTGACCGGCATGGGCCGCGATGGCGCGGACGGGCTCAAGCAAATGCGCGCCGCCGGGGCGAGGACCCTGGGTCAGGACGCTGACAGCTGCGTGGTCTACGGCATGCCCCGTGTCGCGTTCGAAATCGGCGCCGTCGAGCGTCAGTGCGGCCTCGACCGCATCGCGGAGTCCATCCTCGATCTCTGTCGGGCAGGAGGCTGAAGCATGCCCGCCGCCGCCGCCATCAAGACCCTGGTCGTCGACGATCAACTGACGATGCGCGCCCTGGTTCGCAACGGGTTGCAGCAGATCGGCTTCACGCAGATCGAAGAAGCCATCGACGGGGAGGACGCGCTGCGCAGCGTCATCCAGCACCCGGTCCACCTCGTTGTGTCCGACTTCAACATGCCAAAGCTCGACGGGCTCAGCCTGTTGCGGGCGCTTCGGTCGCACGAGCCGACACGACAGGTCGCCTTCATCATGCTGACCGGCCGGGCCGACGACGATCTCGTGCGGCGGGCCGCCCAGTTCGGCGTCAACAACTACCTCGTCAAACCCTTCACCGTCTCGACGCTGAAGGAAAAGATCGAGGAAGTGTTCGGGAGCCTGACATGATCGTCGGCCTCGAGCGACCGGTCACCAAGGTTCACGTGATCCAGGGGGAAAGCCATGTGTCGGCCGACCCGAACGTCCTGCTGACCACGGTGCTCGGATCCTGCGTGTCCGCCTGTCTCCACGACCCGGTCGCGCGTCTTGGCGGGATGAATCACTTCCTGCTCGCCGATGCCGGTGAGCGCGGCGACTCCGAGGCGGTGCGCTACGGCGCCTTCGCCATGGAACTGCTGATCAACAGCCTGCTGAAGATGGGCGCATCTCGCGCGCGGCTGCAGGCCAAGGTGTTCGGCGGCGCGCGCATGTTCGACGGCCTGTCGGACGTTGGAGCCGGCAATGCCAGCTTTGTACGGCGCTTCCTCGGCGTGGAGGCGATCCCGATCGTGAGCGAAAGCCTTGGCGGCGTGGCGGCCAGGCGCGTGGAGTTCTGGCCGGAATCCGGCCGGGCCCGGGTGCGCGCCGTGTCGTCCCTGCCGTCGGAGCTGCCGCTCGCGCGGCAATCCCAACCTGCCCCGTCCGGCGATGTGGAGCTGTTCTGAGATGTCTGCCATGGCCTGCCCCGACAACGTGCTTCTGCGTCACCTCCTGATCAGGATCGGCAATGCGATCAGTTCAGCCGCCGTCCTGTCCGACGACTGTCAGCGCTACGTGGGCGACCTGATTGATGGTGATGAAGCGGTGCTTGGCGACCATCATCGCCTCCAGCAACTCGATCTGCTCAGCCAGACGCTTCACGATCTGACCTGCGTTATCGGCAAGACGGCGGCGCGGGTTTCGCCCGACGTGATGATTGATCTCCCGGCGGTGCTGTCCTCGGTGGGGCTCCATGCGCTGGCCAGCAATCTGGCGGGCGTCGACTCCCTGCAGGCCCAGGCGGCCGGCGATCTGGACCTCTTTTGAGACCGTCATGACCCCGCGCGCCAACATGTTGCCGAGCGTCAGGATCAACCTGGAAAAGCTTGTCGTCATGCTTGTCGACGACAACCCGCAGTCTCTCGACATCCTCGGCCAGGTCGTAAGCGGTTTCGGCGTGCGCAGTGTCGTGCGCTGCAACTCCGGCGAGGAAGCGCGCATCCAGCTGTCGAAGGGCCAGTTCGACCTGGTCATCACCGACGCCTACATGCCCGAAATCGACGGCTACGCCCTGACGAGCTGGATCCGCCGGGAGGCGCCGGAACAGAACCGCTTCGTCCCGATCATCCTGATAACGGCCCACACCCGAAAGACCGACGTCACCAAAGCCAGGGACTGCGGCGCAAACTACACGATCGCCAAACCGATCCGCCCAAAGACGGTGCTGGAACGGATCTATTGGATCGCCAAGGAGGACCGGATGTTCATCGAGGTGGACAGCTATGCCGGCCCCGACCGACGCTTTCGGCGCGAAGGACCGCCGGCCGGCATGGACGGCCGGCGCGCCGAGGACCTGTCCGCCCACATTGGCCAGGCGACGATGCCGAACCTGTCACAGGACCAGATCAACGCAATGATGAAACCCACCAAGGTGGCGCTGTGACCGTCGTCAGGCGATTCCGGGTCCGCAATCGCCTGCGGGCCGCGATGTTCGACGGCGGCGGCAAGCTGGTCGTCGAGGCGCTGGCGAGCGCCGACGCCGCCCTCTGCAGTCTGGCCGAGGTGTGCAACGCTTCAATCCGGACCAAGCTGGCCCAGATCGATGCGGACTACGGGCCGGCCGCGGCGGGCCGCGGCGTCAACGGTCCTCATGGCCTCTACAAACTTGTCATGCAGATTATCGATGCGTCGGTGTGCGATCCGCGCCAGGGTTTCCCGGAAGCCTGTGCGAGTTTCTGCGACCTTCTTGATCATTGCGCCGAGAAGGGCGCCTGGGACTGGCCCGCCGTCGATGTCCACGTGGCGGCGCTGCATTGCCTGCACGTCGACCAGACGATGAGCAACGCCGACCGAATGAGGGTGGTCGATGGCCTGGTGCGCCTGCGCGGGCACAGGGAACATCCTTAGGTCCGGGCAGCCGTCCCGGACCCAGGGGGTCGTCTAGCGTGCGACCGCCGCCGTGCTCAGCGACGTGTTCGATGAGATCGGCGTCGATGACTTCGGGCCTTTATGCGCCTTCGAAACGGCGCTCGACCGCCGCCCCCTGCTGGGCAGGCTGATCGACCAGCGCGACGTCGGCGGGTCGGGCGGGTAATGCCCCTGCCAGGCCGTCATGAATGGATGGCGGCCGCGCGGGCATCCCAAGCTAAAGCGAGGTGTCGCCTTCCGGGTCCATCGACCCAAGGAACGCAAGTGAACGCCCCTTGAGCGGTATCAGTTCGCCGGTCTTCGCCGCCCGCGAGTCATTCAAGGCCTCAAACAACAGGAAATCGCTCTTGTAGAGATGACGGATCTTCCGTTCGCTCTCCGGCGATATGGCCACCGGCGTCCTCGGAGTCCCATTGATGTGAGGGATTTGACTCGTGTCCATGATGGCGGACAGGCCTGCTGAAAAGCCGTGGTTCTTGGAGAGACCCGGGTCGCCGTCGGAAAGTCTTGCCCTCCGAAGGGCATTGCGGGAGGGGTGGCCGAGGCGCCAGTC
>CAZISF010000111.1:0-10991 GCA_964541915.1 uncultured Caulobacter sp. | reverse complement strand
GGGAAGTAGGCGCGGTTGCCCCAGTTCTGGCCGGCGCGGAAGAAGAACACCTGGACGCAGGCCTGGCCGCCCTCGGCGAACAGGGCGAACACGTCGGCCTCGTCGACCGTCTCGGGATTGACCTGGGTCTCCTGCGCGACTGAGGACAGGGCGCGGATGCGGTCGCGCAGGCGGGCGGCGCGCTCGAACTCCAGATCGTCGGAAGCGGCCTGCATCTGTTCGGACAGCCGCTGCATCACCGCCCGACTCTTGCCGCGCAGGAAGGCTTCGGACTCCTCGACCAGCTTCGCATAGTCGTCGAGCGCGATCAGGCCGGTGCAGGGCGCGGCGCAGCGGCGGATCTGGTGCAGCATGCAGGGCCGGGTGCGGCTCTCGTAGACACTGTCGGAACAGGACCGCAGCAGGAAGGCCTTCTGCAGGGTGTTGAGCGTGCGGTTGACGGCGCCGGCCGAGGCGAACGGGCCGAAATAGTCGCCCTTGATGGTGTGGGCCCCGCGATGCTTGCGCAGCTGCGGCGCCGCATGATCGCGGCGGATGACGATCTCGGGGAAGCTCTTGTCGTCGCGCAGCAGGACGTTGAAGCGCGGCTTCATCTGCTTGATCAGGTTGATCTCGAGCAGCAGGGCGTCGGTCTCGGTGCGCGTCGAGACGAACTCCATCGACCGGGTCAGGTCGACCATGTGGGCGATGCGGTTGGTGTGAAAACGCCCCTGGGCGTACTGGATCACCCGCTTCTTCAGCGAGCGCGCCTTGCCGACGTAGAGCACCTCCCCGTCCTCACCGACCATCCGATACACGCCCGGCGCGTCCGGCAGCCGTCTGGCATGGTCGGCGATCAGGGCGGCGCCTGTGAGGGGGGTGTCGGGCGAAGTGGTCACGCGGAGAGATATAGGGGAGTCGGCGGCGCTTTGCGCGGGGGTGTTGGCAGCAGGGTGGAGACCGGATTTCCGGCCCGCCGCCGGGATTCCCGCAAGGCGTGAACTGGCGCCGCGAAGTCCAGCCCCCTTGCCGGACGACGGGGTTTGGGCGACCCTGCCGGTGGGGAATTCAGGTTCGGGGGAGTCTTTTCATGAGCATTCGTGGTTCTGATGCGGTTGGCGCGCGCGCGCGCCGCCTGAAACTGTTCGGGTCGGTCGCCGCCGTTTGCCTCGCGGCGATGGCCGGCGCGGCGCAGGCGCAATCCACCGGCGAGGGTACGCCTGGGGTCGTCACGCCACAGATCGTCATCGCAGCGCCAGGGACGCCCACCACCGCTCGTGACCCGGTCGTTGTCACCGGCGTCGGCCAGATGATCATCGACCAGCAGAACGGTTTCATCGGCCTCTGCACGGCCACCCTGATCAATCCGCGGACGGTGATCTTCGCCGCCCACTGCGTGAACGAACGGGCCGCCAACGCCTATGGGTCGGCCACCGGCGGCCAGCCGATCGGCTTCGGCTTTTCGAACAACAACAACGCGGCGGGCGCCAGCGCCTTCGGCGGCTGGCTGAACGGGATCACGCCAGGCGGGACCCGGTACCTGACCAATACCTCGCGGTACATGTTCAACGCCAACTACGTGGCCTACAACCCCGCCTCGCTCGAACCGGCCGCCAACAGCTTCCTCTATGGCGACGTGGCGGTGGCTTCGCTTGATACGGTGGCGAGGGGCGTTCCGAGCTGGGCCCTGCTGTTCTCGGCCCTGCCCGCCCCGACGGTCACCGCCGCGGGCACCGGCTATCACGTCGTCATCGACGGCTACGGCAACAACGGGACGGGCCTCACCGGCTCGACCGGCGGCATCGACTATCGCCGCCGCCTGGCCGAAAACATCCTCGGCGGCCTCGCCACGCTCGATCATTTCGAAAACTTCCTGTTCGGCGGCGCCTCCACGGCCCACCCGCAGAACCTCTACTGGCTCGATTTCGATGACCCCCGGCGCGGCACGCCGCAGGCGAGCCCCTTCGACTTCAACGCCTGGCGCGACAATGCCCTGCCCCGGGAAGGCATCACCGCCAGCGGCGACTCCGGCGGCCCGCTGATCCTCGACACCGCCTTTTCGCAGCAGGTCGTCATCGGCGTCCTGTCGGGCGGCTACACCCGGTTCTTCAACGGCCAGCCGGCCAACGGCTATGGCACCGCCTCGTTCTACCAGCCGCTCTATCTCTACTGGGACTGGATCGCGGCCAATAATCCCTACCACTACGTCTCGGCCCTCGCGGGCGACGCCAACTGGACCGACGCCAGCCACTGGGTCACCAACCTTGATCCCAACTACCAGATCATTGGCCCGGGCAATCAGCTGGTGAACGGCGTCCCGGGCTCTCCGGGCGCGGGTCAGACCGGCAACACCGGCCAGTTCGGCCAGGCCTGCTTCCAGAGCGGCGGCGTCAGCGACTGTCTGGACATGGCGACCAACGTCGAGACGATCGACGCCCGGCCCATCGGCACCACCGGCGGCGGCCCCCTGATCGTCTCGGCCGGCACCCTGAACGGCGGAACGATCGAGGGCGATGACGCCGGCTCCGCGACGGACGCCTCCGGCGTCGACGCCGTTGGCGCCGTCGATCAGGCCAGTGTCAGTCCCACTGACCCGACGCCGCAGGTCGTCGGCGGGAGTGACACCCCGTCTGGCCTGTTGCCGCCCGCGGCCCTGCTCAATGGTCTTCCCGGCGCGACCAACTTCACGCCCAACAACTCCGACGGCAACCGTCTGACCAATACGCCGCCGCGCTACTTCGACGTGACGCTGTCCGCGAACGGGACGACCACCCTCAACACCACGGCGACGGTCGACCGGCTGACGCTGGCGGGCGTCGGCGCCGGCCTGACGATCACGACGACCGGCTCGCTGACCAGCAATATCGACATCACCCAGCTGACCGGCACCTTGCAGGTCGACGGCGCGATGATGACGCCCGGCGACTATTTCATGATGACCGGCGGCCTGACGGGTCGGGGGGTGATCACCACGCCCTTCTTCACCAACATGGCCGGCGTCATTTCGGCGGGCACGGCCGGCACGATCGGCACCCTGACCTTCCGCGGCAACGTCATCCTCGCGTCGGGCGGCGCCCTGCTGGTTGATATCGGCGCCAACGGCGTGTCCGACCGCATCGCGGTCGCGGCCACCCAGTTCAGCGGCGTGACCCCGCTCAACGGCCAGGCCAACGTCGGCGGCCTGGTCGCGTTCGGGGCGGCCCCCGGGACGATGCTCCGTTACGGCGACACCTACACCTTCCTGACCGCCGAGGGTGGCGTCACCGGCACGTTCCAGACGCCGGCGCCGATCAGCGCCATCCTGACGCCGAGGCTGATCTACACGGCCACCTCCGTGCAGATGCAGCTGGACGCCGCGTCCTATGCCAGCGTCGTCGCCAATACGCCGATCCAGCAGGCCTACGCCCAGCTGCTCGACCAGAATCGTTCCCGGTACAGCCGTTTCAGCGACCTTTACGGCCCGCTTGACCTTCAGAGCGCCGGCCAGATCAGCGGCACGCTCGAAGGGCTGGCTCCCCGCGCCGAGACCCTGAAGAACGCCATCGGCACGGCCACGCTCGGCGCGCTGTCGAGCTTCTTCCGGGATCGTACGGCGAACGGCGGCGACAGCAACGGCGGGACGCTGGCGGTGATCGGCAAGCCGATCCAGCTGGCTTCGCTGGCCTTCAACTCGTTCGACGCCTCCGGCGCGGCGGCCACGGTCAACGATGCTTCCGAGACCACCCTGATCCCGGGCGCCTTGCCGGAGTCCATGACCGGCTATCTGGCGGCCGGCTATCTGAAGGGCGACAGCGCCCCGATGTTGTCGGCGGTTCCGGCCGGACGTGACAGCTTCGACGGCTATTTCATCGCGCTGGGCGTCGAGAGCGCCATCGACGACCGCAAGATGGTCGGCGTGGCCCTGTCCTACAGCGACGTCAACGGCGACACGGCCGGCCCGCCCCAGACGGCGGACGGCACGCTCCTGCAGGGCACCCTGTACGGCCGTGCGGACTGGGGCGACGGCTGGTCGGTCAACGGCCAGTTCAGCGCCGGCCAGCTGGACGTCCAGACCGCGCGGACCGCCGTCGTGGGCGCATCCACCTTCAACCTGCGGGGGGAAGACAAGGCCGTCGCGTTGAGCGCCGAAGTCGGCTTCGCCCGCACCCTCATCGACACCCGGTACACGGTCACGCCGGACGCCTCGCTCCGGGCGACCCGGATCAACTTCGAGCCGGTCATGGAAACGGGCGGCGGCCCCGCCCTGCTCATCGACCGTGGCGTGCTCAAAGGGCTTGAGGGTCGGCTCGGCGTGTCGATCACCGGCAAGGACACCGCCTTCAAGCCGTATCTGCGGGCTCATCTTGTCCACGCGTTCGGCGAAGCGCCCGCCCCCTTCGGGGCGAACTTCGTCGGCGGCGTCGGGCCGAACGTGGCCTTTGATGTGGCCGGCGTCGATCGTGACTGGGGCGAGGTGGCGGGCGGCCTGACGGCCGAGACCGACAACATGAGCATCTCGGTCACGGCGGAAACGACGGTCGGCCGCACCGACGTCGACACCCAGACCTACCGCGCCGCGTTCCGGTTCCGGTTCTGAGACGGACGGCCCTTGCGCTGACCGCGCGAGGGCCGGTTTCCTACCGGCTCTTCCAGTCCGGCTTCCGCTTCTCGCCCCAGGCCGCCACGCCTTCGCGGCGGTCTTCGGTGGGGGTGAGCTCGTTGTAGGCGGCCAGTTCGACCGCCACCGCGTCGGCGCCGGCAAGCACCGCGGTTTCCCGCACCACGCGGCGGATGTTTCTCACCGACAGCGGCGCGTTGGCGGCGATGCGTCTGGCGAGGTCGACGGCCTCGGGGATCAGGCCACCGGGATTCCAGACGGCGTTGATCACGCCCCACTCAAGCCCCTGAGCGGCGGTGAACGGGTCGCCCGTCAGCAGAATCTCGCGGGCGCGGCGCTCGCCGGCGGCGCGGACCAGGTTCTGCACGCCCCCAAGCCCCGGCATGATGCCCAGCTTGACCTCCGGCAGGGCGAAGCGGGCGCTGTCGGCGGCGAAGATCAGGTCGCAATTCAGGGCGATCTCGAACCCGCCGCCGTAGGCCGCGCCGTTGACGGCCGCGATGACCGGGACCGGCAGGGCGACCAGCGCGTCGCGCATGGTCTCGAACAGGACATGTTGGGCCTTCCACTGCGCGTCGGTCATGCCGTCGCGCTCCTTCAGATCAGCCCCGGCGCAGAAGATCTTGTCGCCGGCGCCGGTGAGGATGATCACGCGGGTCGCGCCAGGCTGGGCCAGGTCGGTCCAGAGGGCGAGCAGTTCCTCGGCCATCCGTGTGGACAGCGAATTGCCAGCGGCGGGGCGGTTGAGGGTGACGACGAGGACGCCCTCGGCGGGGGTGTCGACCAGCAGGGTTTCGAAGGCTTCGTTCATGAGGGGAAGGGATAGCCCCGCGACGCCTCGATGACAAAGGGCCCTGTGCCTACCGCGTCCCGTACAACCTGTCCCCGGCATCGCCCAACCCCGGCAGGATGAACCCGCGCTCGTCGATCGTGCGATCAATGCCCGCGGTCCAGATCTGGACGTCGGGATGGTCGCCGCGCAGCGCTTCGATGCCTTCAGGGCAGGTGAGGATGCAGACGAAGCGCAGGTCTTTCGCGCCCTCCTCCTTCAGCCGGTCGACAGCGGCGCGGGCTGTGACGCCGGTCGCCAGCAGGGGGTTCATGACGATGACCTGGCGCTCCGCCATGGTCTCGGGAACCTTGAGATAGTACTCGACCGCCGCCCGGGTGCCGGGGTCGCGATACAGGCCGATATGGGCCACGCGGGCCGAAGGAACGAGGGTCAGCATGCCCTCCAGCATCCCCTCCCCGGCCCGCAGGATCGGGGCGAAAACCAGCTTCTTGCCGGCGATCTCGGGGGCGGTGGTGGTCTCGAGCGGCGTCTCGACCGCGCGGTCCGTGAGGGCCAGATCGCGGGTCACCTCGTAGCAGAGCAGAGTCGAGATCTCGCGCATCAGCTCGCGGAAGGTCTTGGTCGAGGTCGCCTTGTCGCGCATGCGGGTCAGCTTGTGCTGGACCAGCGGGTGGTCGACCACCGTCACGCCTGGGTAGCCACGCATCAGAACACGGTCCCGTCGCTGGTGATGGTCAGGGGCGGGCCGCCGCCGTCGCGCCGTTCGCGGGCCAGCACCCGGCCAGCGGCCCAGGTGCCGCCTTCGAGCACGCGGGCCAGGGGGAAGTTGGCCTCGGCCACGCCCAGCCGCTCGCGCACCAGCGGCGCGATGCGGTCGAGCAGGGCCACGGTCATCGACCGCCAGCCGACCACCAGCGGGTCGCCGACGGCGTGGGTGCGGGTCAGGTCGGCGGGGTCCTTGAGGACCAGCACGCCGTCGTCGATGAACAGGCCGCCGTTGCGGTATTCGGCCAGACCGGTCAGGCCGTCGAGGCTGTGGACGGTGATCCCGGCCTCCTCCAGCGGTTCGATCAGGCTGTAAGCCAGCCACTGCGACAGCTTGTGGATCGGGACGAGGCCGTCTGTGGCGTCGTCCCGGCTGATCGCGGGGTGGCGCCAGGTGTCGCCGAGCGGCAGGCCGCCGAGGGTCAGACGGTTCTCCCAGATCGGGCCGAGGCGCTCCAGCAGCACCTCGAGGATCACGGGCGCCGGCAGGCGGCCGTCCGTCGCGCAGGCGGCCATCACGTCGAACAGGTCGCCGGGCCGGCCGACCGCCGCGCCGAGGCGACGCAGCAGGGCCGCGCGGCCTTCCAGCCCGACCAGCGGATTGCGGTCGGAGACCTGAAAGGCGTCGGCCAGGGCCGCGGCGGTCAGGCCGGTGAGGCCGTCGGCGCGCAGGCGGTCCTCGCCGGCCGACAGGGCGCCCGACTGGAACAGTCGCAGGCTGGCGACGCCAAGGCCTTCGGAGCGGCTGGTTTCGGTGCAGGTCTGGGCGTCGAGGAATTTCCACGACGGCCCGGCGCCGGCATCGAGCAGCACCGACGTGATGGCCAGATCGAAGGCAGCGCGGGCTTTCGCCTTTGCATCGGGCCAGGCGGCGGTCTCGGCGAGCTCGGCCCAAAGATCGCGGCGACCGACGACGAAGTGCCGCCAGCGCGCGTGGAAAGGGACTTCGAGCGTCGGGTACTGTTTGCGGATGACCCCCGCGACGATGTCGGCGGTGGCCGGCAGGCGGGCGAGGTCGACGCGCCAGTCGCTGAGGCCGCCGGCCTCGGCGATGGCCAGCATCTCATGCGCCCGCTCGCGGACGGCAGCTGCGGAGAGGAGGGTGCGGGCGGCGGCGGCTTCGCTCATCCTTCTCCCCTTGCGGGAGAAGGTGTCAGGCAATGCCTGACGGATGAGGGGTCACGCGTACGCGACAGACCGTCGAGCAGGCAGAACCCATCGGTGGGGGTCATCAACCCCTCATCCGACCTGCTTCGCAGGCCACCTTCTCCCGCAAGGGGAGAAGGAAAGCCAAACCTAGAACTCCCCAAGATCGCGTCCCACCGTCTTCTTCAGGTCTTCGGCAGAGGGCGCGCCTTCCGGGGTGAAGTAGCCGGCGGCCTTCTTGGCTTCCATCTCGACGCTGGCGTCGTCGGGGACCAGCCAGGCCGGGATCGGCACGCGCTCCCCGATGGTGATGCCGCCCTCGATAAGCGCGTCGTGCTTCATGTTGGACATCGAGACGAAACGGTCGATGTGCTTGATGCCCAGCCAGTGCAGCACGTCCGGCATCAGCTGCTGGAAGCGGGCGTCCTGGACGCCGGCGACGCATTCGGTGCGCTCGAAATAGGTCGCCGCCTGGTCGCCGCCCGGCTGGCGCTTGCGGGCGTTGTAGACAAGGAACTTGGTCACCTCGCCGAGCGCGCGGCCTTCCTTGCGATTGTAGACGATCAGGCCGGCGCCGCCGTTCTGGGCCTCGAGCACGGCCTCCTCGATGCCGTGGATCAGGTAGGGCCGGCAGGTGCAGATGTCCGAGCCGAACACGTCGCTGCCGTTGCACTCGTCGTGGACGCGGCAGGTCAGGCGGCGGGCCGGGTCGGCGATCGCGGCCGGGTCGCCGAAGATGTACAGGGTGATGCCGCCGATCGGGGGCAGGAACACCTTGATGTCCGGCCGGGTGACCAGCTCGGGGTACATGCCGCCGGTCTGTTCGAACAGGGTCCGACGCAGGGTGACCTCGTCGACCTCGAACCGCTCGGCGATGCCCGGCAGATACCAGACCGGATCGAGCGCGGCCTTGGTCACGGCCACGTCGCGGGTCTCGTGGACGACGGTCCCGTCGATCTTCAGCCGGCCGGCGTCGATGGCGTCGCTGATCTCCGGCAGGGTCAGGCGGGCCTTGGTGATGGCGATCGAGGGGCGGATGTCGACGCCCTCGGCCACCTCGGCGGCGAAGTCCTGCTGGATGCGGTGGCCCCAGGGATCGAGCGAGACGATCTTGTGCGGATCCGTCCACTGACTGAACGGGCCGACATCGACGACCGGCGCGGTGTCGGTCAGGTCGGGCCGGACCAGCGGGTTCAGGGCGCCGGACGCGATGGCCAGCGAGCGGTAGATGGAATAGGCGCCGCCGTGGGCGCCGATGGCGTTGCGGTCGCTGCCGGAATTGACCGTGGCGACCACCGGGCCGCGCTCACGGGCGGTCGGGGCTCCCCAGGTCAGCGGGAAACGACTGGGCGCGCCTGATCCCGGGTGGGAAGTCAGACGGATATGGCCTTGGCGATTTACAGACATCTTCAGTTCGCGCGCCGACGGCGCCTCCAGAATCGAAAAGGCTCCCCCCGGTTTTCGCCGGCGAGGAGCCTTTGAGCGAGGATAGTGCTCCCGTGATTCCGGGTTGGCAAGTCAGGCGCCCGCCGAGCGTGAATCGGCAATCGCACCGTTCGCCTTGACCACGAGCCGCCGGGGCCGTGAGATGGCGCCATGACCGACACGCTCGACGACTTCATCCGCGGCCTGCCCAAGGCCGAACTGCACCTGCACATCGAAGGCAGCCTCGAACCCGAGCAGATGTTCGAGTTCGGCCGACGCAACGGCATCGACATGCCGTTCAACTCGGTCGAGGAGGTCCGCGCCGCCTACGCCTTCTCGAACCTGCAGGACTTCCTCGACATCTACTACCAGGGCGCGGGGGTGCTGCAGAACGAGCAGGACTTCCACGACATGGCGATGGCCTATTTCCGCCGGCTGCACGCCGACGGCGGGGTCCATGCGGAGATCTTCTTCGACCCGCAGACGCACACGGATCGTGGCCTGCCCTTCTCCATCGCCATCGACGGTCTGCTGGCCGGCATGAAGACGGCAGAGGCCGAGCTGGGCATCACGTCCGGCCTGATCATGTGTTTCCTGCGCCACCTCGACGAGGACTCGGCGATGGCCACGCTGAAGGCCGCCGACCCATGGCTGGACCGGCTGGTCGGCGTCGGGCTGGATTCGTCCGAGGTCGGACATCCGCCGTCGAAGTTCGCTAAGGTGTTCAAGGCGGCCAAGGAACGCGGCCTGACGCTGAGCGCCCATGCCGGCGAGGAAGGCCCGCCCGAGTATGTCTGGGAGGCGCTGGACCTGCTGAAGGTCGACCGCATCGACCACGGCAACAGGGCGCTGGAAGATCCGGCGCTGGTGCAGCGGCTGGTCGCCAGCGAGATGACGCTGACCGTCTGCCCGCTGTCGAACCTGAAACTCTGTGTGGTCAACGACCTGAAGGACCATCCGATGAAGCGGATGCTGGACCTGGGCCTGAAGGCGACCTGCAACAGCGACGACCCGGCCTATTTCGGCGGCTACATCGGCGAGAACTTCACCCGCACGGCGCGGGCGCTGGACCTGTCACGGGCCGAAATCGTGACGCTGGCGAAGAACAGCTTCACGGGCTCGTTCCTCGATGAGGAACGGGTGGCGCGGCATCTGACGGCGATCGATGAGTACGCCCGCTAGGGGACATGCACCGCAGGTCCATGTCCCCCAATCGAGCGCGCGGGCTTAGGGGACACGTACCTTTGGTACATGTCCCCGCTTCTGGTTAGCCCGTGATGCGATAGCGGCCCTGACGGTCGGGGCAGACGCGGACGTAGCGGTAGTCCGTGCGGCCGCTGTAGTCCGTCGGCGCGGCGGCCAGGCGGCAGCCGCGACGGGCGTACTGGTTGTAGCCATACTGGCCGCTGCGCTCACCGCGATCACGATAGTAGCGGGCCTCGCGGTACGGGATCGTCTCGCTCTTGCTGTACCAGTAACCGCGAGCATCGCAGCGGGCGGTGTCGCGGCCGACGCTGGCGCCGAGGCTGCCGCCGACGATGGCGCCGAGCACCGCGCCCTCGGTCTGCACGTCCGTGGCCGCCACGTTGGAGCCGATGGCCGCGCCGGCCAGGGCGCCGATGATCAGGCCGGCGGTGGTGTTGTTGCTCCGGCGCTGTTCGCACGGGCTGTTGCGATAGCGATCGAAGTCACCGCCGCGCGAGCGGTCCGGGCCATAGTCGGGGCCGTTGTTGGCATAGGGCGCGGGTTCATAGCGCCAGGCGCCGTACTGCCGCTCATAGGCCCCGGCGCCATAGCGGCGGTCATAGGTGTCGCGATCGCGCAGATACTGGGCGCGCTTGGCCTCGTAGGCGCGACGCTGGTCGGCGTAGGCGGCCTGACGGTCCTGGTAGGCGTCCTGCTGCTGCTGATAGGCGCCTTGTTGCTGCTGATACGAGCGTTGCTGGGCGTTGTACTCTTCCCAGGTCGGCGGTGCGCTTTGAGCGAAGGCGGCGCCGGCGCTGAGGGCGATGGCGCTAGCCACGGCGAGGGAGATAAATCTGGTCTTCATGGTCGTCGTTCCGTTTCCTGCCTGGGCGGAGCGGCGACCGGTCTGATCGACGCCCTCGCGAGCGCCCACCCCCGATACGCTGACAGAACGCGGGTCCCGTTAACCGGTTGCGTGAGAGGGCGAATGCTCCCCATCGGGGGAGCTGTCGCCCCGGACAACATACGGGGCGACAGAGGGGGTCACCCCCGAACTGAGCCGGCGGCGCGCCGCCGCCGCCCCGGCCGCCCCCCCCCCCC
>CAZISF010000110.1:0-11043 GCA_964541915.1 uncultured Caulobacter sp. | reverse complement strand
TCGGCCTCGCCGACGCGTTTCCAGTCCAGGCCCATGACCTCCCCGGTGGAGCGCATCTCCGGGCCCAGCACCGTGTCGACCCCGGCGAAGCGGGCGAACGGGAAGACCGCCTCCTTCACCGCGATGTGGTCGTAGGGTTTGTCGACCAGGCCGAAACTGGCAAGGGTCTCGCCGGCCATGATCTTCGCCGCGATCGCCGCCACCGGTGCGCCGATGGTCTTTGCCACGAACGGCACCGTGCGGCTGGCGCGCGGATTGACCTCCAGCACGAAGATGCGGGGCGTGGCCGAGTGCGGCTCCTCGATGGCGAACTGCACGTTCATCAGCCCACGGACGTTCAGCGCCAGGGCCATCTCGACGGTCTGGCGCTTGAGCTCGGCGATGATGTCTTCGCGCAGGGAGAAGGGCGGCATGGAACAGGCGCTGTCGCCCGAGTGCACGCCGGCTTCCTCGATGTGTTCCAGCACGCCGGCGACGAACACGTCCGTGCCGTCGCACAGGGCGTCGATGTCCACCTCGGTGGCTCGGCTGAGGTACTGGTCGATCAGGATCGGGGCGTCGCCGCTGACCTCGACCGCGGTGCGCACGTAGCGCTCCAGCTGGGCGTCGTCGCGGATGATCTCCATGCCCCGGCCGCCCAGCACGTAGGAGGGGCGGATGACGATCGGGTAGCCGACCTCGTGGGCGGCGGTGAAGCATTCCTCGGCGCTGCGGGCCAGGGCGTTGACCGGCTGGGCGATGTCCAGCTTGTGCAGCAGCTGCTGGAAGCGCTCGCGGTCCTCGGCCAGGTCGATGGCGTCGGGGCTGGTGCCGAGGATCGGCACGCCGGCCTGTTCCAGCGGGTGGGCCAGCTTCAGCGGCGTCTGGCCGCCGAACTGCACAATCACGCCGGCCAGCGTGCCGTTCTTCTGCTCGACGTGGATCAGTTCCAGCACGTCCTCGGCCGTCAGCGGCTCGAAGTACAGGCGGTCGGAGGTGTCGTAGTCGGTCGAGACGGTCTCGGGGTTGCAGTTGACCATGATCGACTCGATGCCGATCTGGTCCAGCGCGAAGGCCGCGTGACAGCAGCAGTAGTCGAACTCGATGCCCTGGCCGATGCGGTTGGGACCGCCGCCGAGGATAATCGCCTTCTTGCGGTTCGACGGTTCGGACTCGCAGTCGGGGATCTGGCCCAGCGCGCCGGTCTCGTAGGTCGAGTACATGTAGGGCGTGGTCGCGGCGAACTCGCCGGCGCAGGTGTCGATGCGCTTGAACACCGGGCGGATGTTCATCGCGTGGCGGCGGGCGCGGACCTCCATCTCGGTCAGCGCCGTCAGCTTCGCCAGCCGGGCGTCGGAGAAGCCCATGGCCTTGAGCTTGCGCAGGCCGTCGGCGGCCGGCAGGCCGGAGGCGCGGACCTTGCCTTCCTGCCGGACGATCTCGGCGATCTGGCGGAGGAACCAGGGCTCGTAGGAGCAGGCGCCGTTGATTTCCTCGACCGTCAGGCCGTGGCGGAAGGCCTGGGCGATCACCAGAAGGCGGTCGGGGGTCGGCGTGCCCAGCGCGCGCAGCACGGCGGCGTGGGCGGTGTCCGGATCGGCGGTGCCGGGAATGTCGATCTCGTCGAGGCCCGACAGGCCGGTTTCGAGACCGCGCAGGGCCTTCTGCAGGCTTTCGGAGAAGGTGCGGCCGATGGCCATGACCTCGCCGACCGACTTCATCGAGGTGGTCAGATAGGGCTCGGCGCCGGGATACTTCTCGAAGGCGAAGCGCGGGATCTTGGTGACGACGTAGTCGATGCTCGGCTCGAACGAGGCCGGCATGGCGCCGCCGGTAATGTCGTTGGCCAGTTCATCGAGCGTGTAACCGACGGCCAGGCGCGCGGCGACCTTGGCGATCGGGAAGCCGGTGGCCTTGGACGCCAGGGCCGAGGAGCGCGAGACGCGCGGGTTCATCTCGATGACGACCATCCGGCCGTCGGCCGGGTTGATCGCCCACTGGACGTTGCTGCCGCCGGTCTCGACGCCGATCTCGCGCAGCACGGCGATCGAGCCGGTCCGCATGCGCTGGTATTCCTTGTCGGTCAGCGTCAGGGCCGGGGCGACGGTGATCGAGTCGCCGGTGTGCACGCCCATCGGGTCGATGTTCTCGATCGAGCAGACGATGATGCAGTTGTCCGCCGTGTCGCGGACCACCTCCATCTCGTACTCCTTCCAGCCGAGCACGCTCTCCTCGATGAGCACCTCGGTGGTCGGCGACAGGTCCAGCCCGCGCAGCACGATCTCCTCGAATTCCTCGAGGTTGTAGGCGATGCCGCCGCCGGTGCCGGCGAGGGTGAAGCTGGGCCGGATGATCGCCGGGAGGCCGACGAAGGCCAGACCTTCACGGGCCTCGTCCATGTTGTGCGCGGCCTTGGACTTGGGGCTCTCGAGGCCCAGCTTGTCCATGGCGTCGCGGAATTTCTGGCGGTCCTCGGCCTTGTCGATGACGTCGGCCTTGGCCCCGATCATCTCGACGCCGTATTTCGCAAGCGTGCCGTTGGCCTCCAGCGCCAGCGCCGTGTTCAGCGCCGTCTGGCCGCCCATGGTCGGCAGCAGGGCGTCCGGACGCTCCTTGGCGATGATCTTGGCGACGATCTCCGGCGTGATCGGCTCGATGTAGGTCGCGTCCGCCACGTCCGGGTCGGTCATGATCGTGGCCGGGTTCGAATTGACCAGGATGATGCGGTAGCCCTCGGCCCGCAGCGCCTTGCAGGCCTGGACGCCGGAATAGTCGAACTCGCAGGCCTGGCCGATGACGATCGGCCCTGCGCCGATGATCAGGATCGAAGAGATGTCGGTCCGCTTGGGCATGCTCGTCTCGCGCACAAGGGCGGTCGCGCAGATCTGCGCGCCCGGCCCCGTTCAAACTGCTGGTTAAGGGGCCGGTTTAGAGACGGA
Organism: uncultured Caulobacter sp.; assembly: GCA_964541915.1. Lineage (GTDB taxonomy): Bacteria > Pseudomonadota > Alphaproteobacteria > Caulobacterales > Caulobacteraceae > Caulobacter. The sequence continues at coordinate 8,125 of CAZISF010000110.1, read as the reverse complement.
CTCAGGCTGGTGCAACCCGCTTTGCCACTGTCATCCCGGCCGTAGGGCGTAGCCTGGAGAGCCGGGACCCAGATTCTGCTTCATGCACCCTGAATGGGATCCTGTCCGGGTCCCGGATCGGCCCTGCGGACCGTCCGGGATGACAGCGGGAAACAAGCCTCCAACACCTCAGGCGCTCGTCGTCAACTTGAGCGTCAACGTTCGATGCAGTTGACTCAATGTGATGTTTATCTTACATCGAGTTCAAATTTTTGAACACGAAAGGAGCGGCCATGCCGTATCGTGAGAAATCCAACCTGCTGGCGCTGGCGGCGATGCTCATTGCCTACATCCCCTATTTCGTGGTTGCGGCGATGGCCCCGGTCCAGACCGTGGTGGCGCCCAGCCTGCTTCTGCTGACCCTGTTCGCCGCGGTCTCCGTCGCGCGGTTGCTGATCCTCGGCGTCGGCTATCTCTGGTTCCGGATCAGGACGCCGGAGGATGTTCGTGAGCCGGCCGACGAGCGGGACCGTGCGATCACCCGCCGATCGACCACCGTCGCCTACTATGTGCTGATGGCGGGTACGCTCGTGGCGGTCGCCATCATGCCGGTCTGGTTCGCGGGCTGGACCATCGTCAACGCCGGCCTGTTCGCTATCGTGCTGGCCGAAATCATCCGCTGCATCGTCGCGGCGGTGAGCTATCGGCGGGGCTGGAATGGCTGAGGGCGCGATCACCAACCAGATCCGCACTCTGCGCTTCCTCGCCGGGGAGATGTCCCAGGCGGAGCTGGGCCAGAAGATCGGCGTCACCCGTCAGACGATCGCCGCCATCGAGGCCGGGAAATATTCGCCGACGCTGGAAGCCGCCTTCCGCATCGCCGAGGTGTTCGGCAAGCCGCTGGACGAGGTGTTCCAGTGGGTGAAGGGCTGAGCCTTCCTCCCCCTGCGGGGGACGACTGGCGCAGGAATTGACCATCCCTCCCCGGCGGGACTACGACTCGCCTCCAACAAGAAAACAAAGGGAGGTTTCCATGCGTATCCTGCTCGGCGCCGTCGCGGCGTTCGCCCTGTCGGCCACGGCGGCCTTCGCCGGCGATGAGGTCCTCGCCTCGCGGTTCGGCAACACCACGATCACCACCGACGGCAGCGGCCAGTCCTCGAAGATCTACTACGAGGCCGACCACAGCTTCACCGGCGTCCAGGGCGAACAGCAGCTGGCCGGCACCTGGGCGGTCAAGGGCAGTCAGGTCTGCCTGACCTTCACCAGCGATGCCCCTCCGGGATATCCGAACCCGATCTGCACCCCGGTCGCGGCGCATGCCGTCGGCGAGACCTGGACCGCGGGCCCGTTCACGGTCCAGCTGGTGGCGGGGCATCAGTAGGGGATGGGCGGGGACATGTACCGCAGGTACGTGTCCCCCAATCGAGCGGAACAGGGTTTAGGGACACATACCCGCTGGTACATGTCCCCGCGCTTTACGCCCTCGCCTTGTCCATCAATCCCGCGAACCGCTCGAACAGATAGAGACTGTCCGTCGGGCCGGGTGAGGCTTCGGGGTGGTGCTGGACGCTGAACACCGGCCGATCGGTCAGGGCCAGGCCGGCGTTGGTGCCGTCGAACAGGCTTACATGGGTTTCCGTTACCGGGGCCGGCAGGGTGTCGCGGTCGACGGTGAAGCCGTGGTTCATCGAGACGATCTCGACCTTGCCGGTCGTCAGGTCCTTCACCGGGTGGTTGGCCCCGTGGTGGCCCTGTTCCATCTTCACCGTCTTCGCGCCGAGCGCCAGGGCCAGCATCTGGTGGCCGAGGCAGATGCCGAACACCGGCGTGCCGCTGTCGACCAGCTTGCGGATTTCGGGGACGGCGTATTCGCCGGTCGCGGCCGGGTCGCCCGGGCCGTTGGACAGCAGGACGCCATCCGGCTTCCGGGCCAGGATGTCCTCGGCCGGGGTGTTCGCCGGAACCACCGTGGCGCGGGCCCCGATCGAGCTCAGCGCCCGCAGGATGTTGCGCTTCACGCCGTAGTCGAGAACCACGACCTCATATTTCGGCGCATCCGGCCTGGCGTAGCCTTCCGGCCAGTCCCACAGGCCCTCGTCCCAGACGAAGGTCTGGCGGGTGGTGGCGTCCTTGGCCAGGTCGAGGCCTTCGAGACCGGACCAGGCGCGGGCCTTGGCGACCAGGGCGTCCAGATCGAACTGGCCGTCCGGGCTGTGGGCGATGACGGCGTGCGGCATGCCCTTTTCGCGGATCGTCCGGGTCAGGGCGCGGGTGTCGACGCCGGCCAGGCCGATGACGCCGCGACGGGTCATCCAGCCGGCCAGATCGCTGTCGGCGCGCCAGTTGGCCGGATCGGTCGGGACGTCGCGGAAGATGGCGCCGCGCGCCGCCGTCTCGCTGCCGCCGCTGATCTGTTCCAGGTCTTCGACGTTGGTCCCGACGTTGCCCATGTGCGGAAAGGTGAAGGCGACGATCTGGGCCATGTAGGAGGGGTCCGTCAGGATCTCCTGGTAGCCGGTCATGGCGGTGTTGAAACAGACCTCGCCGACCGCATCGCCGACCGCGCCGACGCCGACCCCCTGCAGGACCGTGCCGTCGGCCAGCGCCAGAACGCCGGTGACGCCGGGAAGAAGGGTCTGCGTCATGATCGGGGTTCCTGGCGGCGGGTCAAACGGGCGCGTTGGTAGTGAGTCGGGCCGGTCGGGTCAAATCCTAACGCGGCTCTCCCACGTCGCGCTCCGGCGAGCATCATGAAAAATGCTTCACTTGTCCCATTTGTGAGACATACATAAGGAGGTTCGCGTCAACGAGAGGCCTGTCCATGACCCGTCTTGCCGCCCTGTTCTGCCTGATCGCCCTTGTCGCCGCGCCCGCCCGGGCCCAGGAGGTTTCCCTGCCCGAGACCCTCGCCCAAGCGATGGAGGGCAAGACCGTGCCGGCCGTAGGCATCCTCGTCATTCGCGACGGCAAGGTCGTCGGCCAGGCCGTGCGCGGCGTGCGCCGGATCGGCGAACCGGCGCCGGTGGCGCTGTCCGATCGCTGGAACATCGGCTCCGACGCCAAGGCCCTGACCGCGACCCTGATCGGCCGGCTGGTGGAGCGCGGCAAGCTGCGCTGGGACACGCCGCTGGCGAAAATGCTGCCCGAGCTCGCCGGGACCATGCGGCCGGAATATCGCGACGTGACCCTGCTCGAGCTGCTGTCGCATCGCGCCGGCCTGCCGGAGAACACCGGCGACATGGCCTTCTTCAACACCTTCTACGCCGACACCCGGCCGCTGCCGGCGCAGCGACTCGCCTATGTCACGCGGGCGCTGACCGAGGCGCCGGTGGGGCCGGCCCGCGGCGAGTCGAGCTACTCCAACACCGGCCTGATGCTCGCCGGGGTCATCGCCGAGCGGGTCATGGGCAAGCCGTTCGAGCAGCTGATGCGGGACGAGGTGTTCCGGCCGCTGGGCATGACGTCCGCCGACTACAGCCAGGCGCCCGGCGCCGGTGAGCCCTTCGGCCACCTCGACGGCCGCGTGTCGACGACGGCCGAGGCCAATCCGCAGATCATCACGCCGGCGGGCGGCCTGCGCCTGTCTCTGGCGGACTGGGGCCGGTTCGCGGTCGACCAGCTGGAAGGCGAGCGCGGGCGCGGCAAGCTGCTCAAGGCCGAAACCTACAAGCTCCTCCACACGCCACAGGGCGACACGATCGACGCGCTCGGCTGGGGCGCCCCCCCGGCCATCGCCGGCCGCCAGGGCCCGGTGCTGACCCATGGCGGGTCCGACGGAAACTGGTTCGCCTTCATCTGCCTGTTTCCGGGCAGCGAGAACGGTGTTCTGGTGGTGGCCAACGCCGCCGAGAGCATGGGCGGCGACGCCGCGGTCAAGACGGCGGCCAGGGCGCTCATCGTCACCCTCGCGCCGCCCGTCCCGGCCGCGCCCGCCGCGCCGTAGGAGACCTCTGATGCTGCAGATGCGCCCCAACTGTGAGTGCTGCGACCGCGACCTGGCGGCCAACGCCGGCGATGCGCGCATCTGCTCCTTCGAATGCACCTTCTGCGCCGAGTGCGCGGGGGAGAAATTCGAAGGCCGTTGCCCCAACTGCGGCGGCGACCTCGTCGTCCGCCCACCGCGCCCGGCGACCCTGCTGGCGAAGTATCCGGGGAGTTCGGAGCGGGTGGTGAAGCCGCACTGAGCCCTCTCCCATCGGGAGAGGCAGGGGCCCATGCGCAGCATGGGAGGGTGAGGGGTTACGGCGCTTGCCGGTCCTCACCATACCCCCTCAACCTCCCACCTCTTCGACGCGGGCCCCTCCTTTTCCCCTCGGGAGAAGGGATGTAGGGAAATCCCATGACCATCACCACGGTCGGCCTCGATGCCGATGACACCCTCTGGCACAACGAGACGCTGTTCCGCCTGACGCACAAGCGGTTCACCGATCTGCTCGCCCCCCACTGCGACGAGGCGACGCTCGAGGCGCGGCTGGCCGAGACGGAAAAGCGCAACCTGCGGCTCTACGGCTACGGGGTGAAGGGCTTCACCCTGTCGATGATCGAGACGGCGATGGAGCTGACCGACGGGGCCGTCGAGACCTCGGTGATCCGCGAGATCCTCGCCGCCGGGCGCGAGATGCTGACCGAGCCGGTCGAGCCGCTGCCGGGCGTCGACCATGCGCTGGCCCAGCTGTCGGAACGCTACCGCCTGGTGCTGATCACCAAGGGCGACCTGCTGCACCAGGAACAGAAGCTGGCGGCGTCGGGGCTGGGGGACCTGTTCGCGGCCGTCGAGATCGTCAGCGAAAAGGACGCCGACACCTATCGCCGGGTGTTCGCCCGCCATGGCACGGGGCCGGAGCAGGCCGTGATGGCCGGCAATTCGGTGCGGTCCGACGTCATCCCCGCGCTGGAGGCCGGCTGCTGGGGCGCGCTGATTCCCTACCCGCTGGTCTGGGCCCACGAGGCGGCGTCGGCGCCGGCTGATCATTCGCGGTACGTGGAACTGGCCTCGATCTCGGACCTGCCGGCCTGGGTGGATAGCATCGCGGGTTGATCGTGCGTCCTTCGAGCCCCGGACTTGATCCGGGGGGCTTCGCCGCTCCTCAGGATGACGAACGGGGGTTGGCTGCACTACTGTCCGTCTTGGTGAGGAGCGAGGCCCCGGCCGAGCGTCTCGAACCACGCAGGGAGTATACGCCTTGAGACTTGCCCCGTTCGCCGCCCTGCTGAGCGCCGCCTTCCTTCTCTCCTGGTCCTCCGCGTCCACCGCCGCGCTGCCGGCCATGCCCTGGGTGCAGAAGGGCCAGCCGTTCGACATCGTCATCCGCAATGGCACGGTCTACGACGGCTCGGGCGCGGCGCCGTTCGTCGGCGACGTGGCCATTCGGGGCGATCGCATTGTCGCCGTCGGCCGGAAGCTCAAGGGCCCGCGCCTCACCGAAATCAACGCCACCGGGCTCGCCGTCGCGCCGGGCTTCATCAACATGCTCAGCTGGGCGACCGAGAGCCTGCTGGCCGACGGCCGCGGCCTGTCCGACCTGAAACAGGGCGTGACCCTCGAGGTGATGGGGGAGGGCTCGTCGATGGGCCCCTGGTCCGAGAAGATGCGCAAGCAGGAGCTGGCGCGGCAGGGCGACATCAAGTTCCAGATCACCTGGTCGACCCTCGACGGCTACCTGACCCATCTCGAAACGCTGGGGATCGCCCAGAATGTCGCCTCGTTCGTCGGCGCGGAGACCGTTCGGACCAACATCCTCGGCGAGGAGGACGTCGATCCCAGCCCGGCCGAACTGGCGCGGATGCGGGCGCTGGTGGTCCAGGCCATGGAGGACGGCGCGCTCGGCGTCGGCTCGTCGCTGATCTACGCGCCGGGCAGCTATGCCGACACCGATGAACTGGTTGGCCTTGCGACCGAGGCCGGCCGCTGCGGCGGGATGTACATCAGTCATATGCGCAGCGAGGGGAACCGGCTGCTGGAGGCGATCGACGAGTTGATCGAGATCTCGCGGCGCTCGGGCGCGCCGGCGGAAATCTACCATCTGAAGGCGGCCGGGAAGCAGAACTGGGCCAAGCTGGACGCCGCCATCGCGAAGATCGAGGCGGCGAGAGCGAGCGGCCTGCGCATCACCGCAGACATGTACACCTACACGGCCGGCTCGACCGGTCTCGACGCGGCGATGCCGACCTGGGTCCAGGCGGGCGGACGCGAGGCTTGGATCAAGCGGCTGAAGGATCCGGCGACCCGCAAGGAGGTCATCGCCGAGATGCGGGTCGACAGCCCGGCGTTCGAAAACCTCTACCGTTTCGCCGGACCGGAGGGGACGCTGCTGGTCGGCTTCCGCAACCCGAAGCTCAAGCCGCTGACCGGCAAGACCCTGGCCGAGGTGGCGAAGATGCGCGGCGTCAGCCCCGAGGACGCGGCCATCGACCTCGTCATCGAGGACGGCAGCCGGGTGCAGGTGGTCTATTTCCTGATGAGCGAGGAGAACGTCCGCAAGGAAACGGCCTTGCCGTGGATGAGCTTCGGCTCGGACGCCGGCGCGCTCGCGCCGGAGGGCGTGTTCCTGCAGTCGAGCACCCATCCGCGCGCCTACGGCAATGTGGCGCGGCTGCTCGGCAAGTATGTGCGGGCGGAGCGGTCGCTGACGCTGCAGGAGGCTGTGCGGCGCCTGTCGGCCCTGCCGGCGCACAATCTGGGTCTGCATGACCGCGGCATGCTGAAGGCTGGCAATTTCGCCGACGTGGTGATCTTCGACCCGGCCACGGTGGGCGATACGGCCACCTACGAGACGCCGCGCCAGTTCGCCACCGGCATGCGGTGGGTGCTGGTCAACGGCGGCGTGGCGCTGAAGGAGGGCGAGCCGACGGCGCTGGCGACCGGCCGCGTCGTGCGCGGGCGCGGCTGGAAGGGCTGGCCGGACGGCGGGTGTCGCGCCAGCGCGAAGGCGTGGAGCTGGTAGGTGAGATCTCGATCTTCCCCAGCTCTGCTGGGGAGGGGGACCATCCGGAGGATGGTGGAGGGGAGTCCGTGCACCGACTCCCCTCAGTCAGGCTCCGCCTGACAGCTCCCCACAAAACGTGGGGAGCATTGTCGGAGATCACGCCCGCTTCACCCGCCTCAGCAGCAACACCACCCCGTACAGCGGCACGGTCGCGGCGAAGGCCCAAAGGCTCGGCGCCAGCATCGACGGGTCCGACGCCGCCACCACCCAGACGGAGAAGGCCGCGCCGGCGATCGCCAGGGCGCGGGCGGCCAGCCGCCTTCCGGGGGCCTCGATCCGACCCGCGAAGGTCAACAGGGCCAGGGCGCACAGGGCGTACATCGCCATCGACAGATTGACCGCGATGTTGATCAGCACGGCGAACTGCTTGCCGAGCGTCGGCGACATGCTCGAGGCGATCACCGCTGACATCAGCAGGCCGGTCAGAAGAAGATCGCGGACGGGCGCGCGGGCCGGGTCCGGACTGGACAGGGCCCGGGGCAGGAATCCGGCCGCCGCGCCGCTTCGGGTGGCTTCGGCGGTCACCAGGATCCAGCCGCCCAGCGTGCCGGCCGCCTTGAGCATGGCGCAGATGGCGATGATGGCGGCGGCCGTCGGGCCGGCCAGGGTTGCGATGGCGTCGGCGAACGGCGCCGACGACCGGGCCAGCGTCGCCGCGGGGATGGCGCTCATGAGGGCCACGGAAGCGGCCATGTAGACCGCCGCCGCCAGGCCGACGCCGCCGAGCGCGGCCAGCGGGATGTTCCGCTCCGGATCCCGGACCACGGCGGCGGCCATGGTGGCGCTCTCCAGCCCGAGGAAGGCCCAGAAGATGGGCGCGAGCGAGACGCTCACGGCCTGGGGCAGGGGTTTGCCGGTGACGTTCCAGCCCGCCGCGAAGGTGTCCGCGTCGAAGGCCAGCAGTCCGAGCACGGTCGCCACGACGATCGGCGCCAGGCCGATCAGCAGGGTCATCCCGCCCAGGCGCGTGACGGTTTTCGCGCCGATGATGTTGGCCAGGGTCATCAGCCAGATGAAGCCGATCGTCGCCCACACGCCGGCCAGGGGCTCCTTCAGCGCCGGGATGAAGAACGAGAGATAGCCGGTGATCGCCAGGGCGATGGCCGGAACGCCGGCCCAGTTGGCCAGCCAGTAGAGCAGCCAGTTGGCGAAGCCGA
>CAZISF010000109.1:0-11286 GCA_964541915.1 uncultured Caulobacter sp. | reverse complement strand
TCGTGCGGCCGGCTCAGGCGCAGGCGGCGGATCCACGGCCGCCACCGCGCCGCGCCCGGATGCGCGTCCATCGCCGCTTCCAGTTCCGCGTCCTCGAGTTCATTGAGCTCCAGGGTGAAGAACAGGCTCTCGGCGGCGATCTGCGAGGACCGCGTCCGCAGGTCGCCCTCGAAGCGGGCCCATTCCGGATCGTCGCGCGCGACCGAGGCCGCCAGCGAGGCATAGGCGCCGACGGTCCATAGACCGTTGGTGGCGTCCTGGTAGAGGCGGATGCCCTGGTCGATCAGCGCGCCCAGCGCGGGCGCATCCGCCCGGCTGGCGACGAACCGGCCCTTCAGGGCGACGAGCGCGTCGTTGGCGGCCTTGGCGGCTGCGAGATCGAGCTCGATGCGCGGATCCTTGCGGCTTTCGTAGAGATCATCGAGCCGCCATTCCGGCGGCGTGTCGGTCTGGGCGGAGGTCTTGCTGTGGGCGTTCATGGCCGGGGATATGGACCGGCCTGCGCGAGGCCGCAACGGTCAGACCGCCTTCCCCGGCCGGCGCTCCACAAGCCAGGCGACGGCGGCGACGAGCAGATAGACCGAGAGGGTCAGGGCGCCGGTCTGCACCGGTTCGGGGTTCATCGGCATCATCTGCGAGATGACCTGAACGCCGGTCAGCGCCAGCAGGAAGATCGCGGCGGGCCAGACCGAAAGTCCGGATTTGGCGCGCTGCCAGGCCCAGACCGCGCCCGCTGCGGCGACCAATCCCATCTCCAGCGTGGCCTCGGGAAGCGGGTAGTTCCACCAGCCCAGCCCGACCTTGTCCCCGCCGAACCACAGTTGGAGGTCCGGCCGGTGGACCAGGAAATCGAGGATCCAGTGGGAGAAGACGGCCAGTCCGACGAAGACGGTCGCCCGCCACGGAGTCTTCAGGAGCCAGCGCGCCAGCAACGCCCCGCCGATCGACCAGGCCAGGGCGCCCGGCAGGCTGTGGGTGTAAGGCATGTGGTAGAGTTCCAGCGGGCTGCCGGGCAGGTCCGGATTGACGCTGAACTTCTCCGCACCCGTCATGATCAGCCCGCCCCAGCCGACATCCAGGAACTGGCAGGCGATGACATAGCTCCAGAGCGGGGCCTTCGGCTCGGCCGAGCGGGCGGCCAGGGCGGCGGCGTAGTGTCCGACGAACATCGGGGTCTCTCCTTGCGTTGACCCGCGATTTGTCGCGCCGAGGCATTCATTCAACAATTGCCCATCGAAGCAGGTTTGATATGCATTTATGCATGGATAGCCGGATCGACTGGAATCTCTACGCCTCGTTCCGCGAAGTGATGCGGCAGGGCAGCCTGTCGGCGGCGGCGCGCGCTCTGGGTCTGACCCAGCCAACCCTGGGTCGCCATATCGCGGCGCTGGAGACCTCGCTCGACGTGACACTTTTCACCCGGTCGCCACAGGGCCTGACCCCGACGACCGCCGCTGTCGATCTGCTCCCCCGGGTCGAGGAGATGCATGCCGCTGCAGAAGCGGCGCGCCGGGCGATCAGCGGCGGACCGTCCGCCGAGACCGGCGTGGTGCGGGTGACCGCCAGCGAGATCATCGGCGGGGTGGTGTTGCCGCCGATTCTCGCCGCCTTTCGGGAGGCCCATCCGGGCATCGTCGTCGAGCTGGTCCTGAGCAATCGCAACCAGGACCTTCTGAGACGGGACGCCGATATCGCCGTGCGCATGGTCCGCCCTGTCCAGTCAGCGCTGGTAGCCAAGAGGATCGGCGCGGTGGCCATCGGCCTGTTCGCCCATCGTCGCTACGCGGAGACGCATGGGCTGCCGACGAGTATCGCGGCGATCGCCGACCATCCCCTCATTGGCTTCGACAGGGACGAGACGTCTCTGCGGTCGCTGGAGGAGGCGGCCGACTTCCTGCGCCGCGACCATTTCGCCTTTCGCTGTGACAGCGACCTGGCGCAACTGGCGGCGCTGCGGGCCGGCTACGGTCTCGGCGGCTGCCAGCTCGGCATCGCCGCCGACGACCCCGATCTGATCCCGGTGCTGGCCGATGACGTCCGCTTCGAACTGGAGATGTGGCTGGCCATGCACGAGGACCTTCGCGCCGTCGGCCGTGTGCGGACGATGTTCGATTTTCTGGCCGGCGAACTGGGAGTCTACGCCCGCCGTCGTTAACCCCCGACTCAGGTCTCCGAAACCCGGTCTTTACCCACCCGTGTTTCAATCCGGGTCAACAAGAGCGGCGCTCCATGTCGGGCGCACGCCGGTTTCGGTGGGTGTTTTCATATGACCAAAACGGTCCTGGTCGTCGACGACGACCCGACGCAAAGGCGTCTGATCCAGGCTGTCCTCGAACGCGAGGGCTTCGCTGTCGCGCAGGCCGAGAACGGCGATGACGCGCTCAAGCACCTGATGTCCGGCCAGCCGGCCGACGTTGTCCTGCTCGACCTGCAGATGCCCGGCCTCAACGGCCAGGACACGCTGAAGGAGATGCGCGCCAAGGGCTATGGCCAGCCGGTCATCGTGCTGACGGCGGGCGGCGGCGTGGAGACGGTGGTCAAGGCCATGCAGGCCGGTGCCGGCGACTTCATGGTCAAGCCGGCCAGTCCCGAACGCATCATCGTCTCGATCCGCAACATCCTGTCGATGGGCGACATGCGCAGCGAGGTCGACCGGCTGAAGAAGCAGGTCACCGGCCGCACCACCTTCGCTGACCTGATCGGCGACAGCGCGCCCATGCAGATGGTCAAGCGCCTCGGCGAACGCGCCGCCAAGAGCTCGATCCCGATCCTGATCACGGGCGAAAGCGGCGTCGGCAAGGAAGTCATCGCCCGCGCCGTGCACGGAACGTCCGACCGGGCAGGCAAGCCGTTCGTCGCCGTCAACTGTGGCGCCATTCCGGAGAACCTGGTCGAGTCGATCCTGTTCGGCCACGAGAAGGGCAGCTTCACCGGCGCTTCGGAAAAGCACCTGGGCAAGTTCCGCGAGGCCGACGGGGGCACCCTGTTCCTCGACGAGGTCGGCGAACTGCCGCTCGACATGCAGGTCAAGCTGCTGCGGGCGTTGCAGGAGAGCGAGATCGACCCGATCGGCGCCAAGCGCTCGGTGCGCGTGGATGTTCGCATCGTCTCGGCGACCAACCGCGACCTGACCAACCACGTCGCCGAAGGCCGCTTCCGCGAGGACCTGTTCTATCGCCTGAACGTCTATCCGATCGAGGCGCCGTCCCTGCGCGAGCGCCGCGAGGACGTACCGTCGTTGGTCGAGGCCTTCGTCCGCCGCTTCAACATCGAGGAAGGCAAGCGCGTCATGGGCGCCTCGCCCGAGACGATGGCCCTGCTGACCGCCTTCGACTGGCCCGGCAACGTGCGTCAGCTGGAGAACGCGGTCTATCGCGCCATCGTCCTGTCAGACGCGCCCTATCTGCAGCCGCATGACTTCCCGGCCATCTCCGGGGTGAAGATCGCGCCGGAGGCCCTGACCGCGGCCGCCGCCGCCATGCCCACGCCGCAGGAGCTGATCGCCGAGATCAGCAAGGACGCCCCGGTGCGCATCCTTGACGGTCGCGGCCACGTCCGCCCGCTGGAAGAGGTCGAGCGCGACCTGATCCAGCTGGCGATCGAAATCTACGCCGGCCACATGAGCGAGGTCGCCCGCCGCCTCGGCATCGGCCGCTCGACCCTCTACCGCAAGGTCCGCGAACAGGGCCTGGACGTCGACGGCAATCTCGAGGAGGTCGGCTGATGGCCCGCCGCATGACCGTTCGCGCGCCGCAGTCTCGCGACGCCCGGCTGAAGACCCTGATGCACCGCATGAAGCTGGCTGCCGCGCGCGCCGTCGCCCTGCCCGCGCCCGCCACGGCCTGAGGTTCTTCTCAGATGGTCATGAGGGGGCTGCCGGCGCTCATCTTCGTGATGCTGGCGTTCGGCTTTCCGCCGGCGGTCGCCAGGGCGAAGCCAGCGGCGCCGCCAACCTGCCCGGCCGTCAGCCTGTCAGCGGGCCTGTCGCCCGCGCGCCGTCAGGCCGCGGCGGAAGCGCTCGCGGACGCCTGCGCCATCCTTCGCTCGGAGGCCTTCCGGTCGCGCGTGCTGGCGCGGACGAACTGGCTGGCCAGCTGCGGTCCGCGCGGACTTGGACCGCCGGTCGCTATTTCCGGGGCGGCGATTCTCGCGGCCGTTCCGGAACGGGTCGCCGGGTTCGAACTGCGGGCCGAGGACGTCGGCGGGGTGGCGCTGAGCGATCTGCCGCGCGGCTGGACGAAGATCGATCCGATTCGGTTCGACCGCTGGACGAACGGCGACCGGCAAGCCAGGGCCAGCCTTGTGAACACCCTGGTCCACGAGATGTCGCATCATGTGCGGGGGCAGGTCGGCAGCGCGACCTACGCCTTCGCGGATCGCGGAAACAATCGCGCCGCCTGTCCCCGGGACAGGCTGGTCAGCTACGGACTCGGCCGGATCGCCGGGACGCTCTGGCTGGAAGGTCATCCGGCGCCCCGCGACTGAAGACATTCCAGGCCGGTTCGGCGAGCCTGCCGCCTCGCCCTAGCGGGGCCGGCGCGGCGTGATCCAGACGGTTTCGCCGTCGGGCGCCCCGAGCCCGCCCTTGCAGGCGTCAGGCTGGTAGCGCAGGTCGTAGCAGAGCCGCACGTCCATCAGGCTGCCGCCGTCGACGGTCTTGATGTAGATCCCGTCCCGACGCACGCCGGGGTTGGCCTTCACGAACGCGGCGCGGATCTCGCCGGCGGTCAGGGTCGCCGGCATCGGCGGCAATCGCAGCCCGCGCCAGAGCCGCTCGGCATCCGCGAAATAGGCCTCGGGCGAGCTCCAGCCGCAGGTCCCGTGCGAGGCCCACTCATGCTGCAGCGACGCGGGCGACGGGGTCATGCAGAGATGTTTGCGCACCGTCGCCGGGCTGATCCCCCCGGCGGGTCCGCAATAGCGGGGGTGGCGGCCGTCGCTGCCATTCGGCCACAGGCCGTGCAGCACGAAGCCGAAGCGGTTGGCGCGGCACTGGATGGCGAGGTCGGGGTCATCGGCCTTGCCGCGGCAGGCTTCGGGCGCCCAGGTCATGGCCAGCATGTAGTAGGCTGTCGGCACGCCCTGCACGATCTCGTTCGCGGGCGGCGTCAGCACCGGTGCGGGAACCACTGTCGCCGGCAGATGACAGACACGGGGCGGCGGCGCGGCCGACGGCGCGAATCCGGCGGTCAGCAGGGCGGCGAGAGCCAGACCAGGCAGGGCTAGGCGTGTGGCGATCATGACTCGTCCTTACCCGCGTCAGTCGGCGTCGGGCGACGACCGAACGCCTTGCGCTTCATCGGCTTCTTCTCGCCCTTTGCCTTGGCGGTGATCTCCTTGAGCTTCACCGTCTGCAGCACCGAAAGGGCCTGGCCGGCGCCGCCCTTTTCAGGGTCGCCGAACGCCCGGCCGTAGGTTTTCAGGCGATCCTCGACGCTGCCGAGGAATTCGCCTTCCCAGTCTGACAGTTCAATGCCGGCTTTGTCGGCCGTGCGGCGGGCGCGCTTCAGGGCGTTCAGCGCGGACCGTTTGGCCTGCGCTTTCAGATCTGGCGCGCCGCGCTTCAAACTTCCCCGATGGCCGAGAGGTAGAGGTCGATCAACGCGTCCTCTTCCTGGCGCTTTGCCCGGTCCATTTTGCGGATGCGGACCACCTTGCGGATGATCTTGACGTCGAAGCCGTTGCCCTTGGCCTCCGCGTAGACCTCCTTGAGGTCGGCCATCACCGCCGCCTTGTCCTCTTCCAGCCGCTCGATGCGCTCGAGAATGGTCTTGAGCTGCGTCTGGGCGGTGCTGTTGAGCACGTCGATGGTGGAGGCGTCGTCGGCCATGGGGAAGGCTCTCACAGGACGGAGGGATCGGGAAGGCCGACCCTCTAGCCCTCCGGGCGTCAGGCCTCAAGCAGTCCGTGGCCTACCAGCAGCGGATTCAGGTGGGCGGGGTCCTCGAACCTGTGGACATGAAAGCCCAAGGCCGCCGCCGAGGCGATGTTGGCGGCCGAGTCGTCGATGAACAACAGCTCGCCGGGCGCCATGCCGGCGCGTTCGGCGGCGAGGCGGAAGATGGCGGGATCGGGCTTGATCAGTCCCTCGTCGCCGGACACCACCGTGTCGCGGAAATGACCGAACGCCGGCGACAGGGCCTGCACGCCCGGCCACCCCTCACTGGGCATGTTGGTCAGGCCGAACTGCGGCACGCCACGCGCGGCCAGGGCATGAATGGCGATTTCCGTCTCGGCGAAGACCGGCCCGACCATATCGATGAACCGGTCGCCCCAGAGCCGGATCTCGGCCTCAAGCTCGGGATGGCGGGCGATCAGCGGCGCGGCGTTGTCCCGAAATGAGACGCCGCGATCATGTTCGATGTGCCATTCGAGCGTGCAGACAGACGAAAGGAACCGGTCGCAAGCGGCCGGTTCCTCGAAAATCGTTTCATAGAGACGCCGCGGGCTCCAGCCCACGATCACATTGCCGACGTCCCAGAGAACTCCCCGGGGCGCGCGCATTCTCAGCCTTGTTTGGCCTTGAAGCGCGGGTCGGTCTTGTTGATCACGTACATCACGCCCTTGCGACGCACGAGCTTGCAGTCGCGGTGGCGACCCTTGAGCGACTTGAGCGAGCTTCTGACCTTCATGACCCGTCTACCGTTTGCGAGCGACCCGGACGCGAAAAGCGGCGCCAGCGGGAACCCGGTTGTTCCAGAGCGGGCGGCTATAGGCGGCGAAGTCTTTTGAGTCAATCGGCGCGCTTGAATCGCCAGGCGCCGTTCTGACCCCGCCGATTGTACATCACGCCGCCGATCTGCCCCAGACCCGCCTGGCCGACATAGACAGCGAAACGGTCATTGGACTGCCATTCGATCAGGTTGCCGCGCTGAACCCACGTCCCGTTGGTGTAGGTGACGCCCTTGGAGACGTACTCGACGACACAGTCCTCGCGCAGGAACAGGGTCATCGGATTGGGGGGAAGGCCTTCCCACTCCGTGGTTCCGGTCCAGCGCGTGTTGGCGTAGGCCGGTCCGCCGGCCGGATCGGCGCAGGTGGATTCCGCCGCCAGGGCGACCCCCGTGGTGGCCAGAACCGACGATGCCGCCAAGGCTCCAAGCAACAAACGATTCATGTGACTCCCCGCGATTTGGAGACGACTATCCTGCGAGCCTGCGCCCCGGGTCAATCTCGGCACGGTATTCGCAGCCTTGTGATTGAGGTGCGGCCCCGCACGCCTGTAGCTTGGTTCGATGGATCGTCGTTCATTTCTCGCCCTGATTCTCGCCGGCTGCGCGGACCCCTCGCTGGAACCGTCGCTCGGCGTATCGTCACCGGCGTCGCAACCCGCGCCCGGAACCCCCGCCGTGCCGGCCGTACCGCCGCCGTCGGCCAGTCTGACGCCGTCCGGGGATCCCAATTTCGATGTCTGGCTCTCGGGCTTCTATATCCGGGCGAGGGACGCCGGGGTGCCGGCCGCGGTGCTGGACCGCGAACTGACAGGCCTGACGCCCGATCCCAAGGTCGCGGCCCAGGACTCGCGTCAGCCGGAATTCTCCAAGCCTGTCGGTGACTATGTGAAGGGCGTGGTCAGCGACGCCCGCATCGTTCAGGGCCGACAGTTCCGCGACAGCCTGGGCTATCTGTCGGAGATCGAGCAGCGTTACGGCGCCCCGCGCGAGATCGTGCTGGCGATCTGGGCCATGGAATCGGCCTTCGGCAAGATCCAGGGCGACCAGGACGTGATCCGCTCGCTGGCCAGCCTGGCCGCCGACGGTCGTCGAAGGGGCTGGGCCGAGGGCGAACTGATCGCGGCGCTGAAGATCGTCGGCTCCGGCGAAGCGCCGCGCTCGCGTCTCAAAGGCAGTTGGGCCGGCGCCATGGGTCAGACCCAGTTCCTGCCGTCCGTGTTCCTCGCCACAGCGGTGGACGGCGACCGCGACGGCATACGAGACATCTGGGGTTCGACCGCGGACGCCCTCTATTCGACCGGCGCCTATATGGCCAAGGCGGGCTGGAAGCGTGGCGAAAGCTGGCACCGCGAGGTCATCCTGCCGCCGGGCTTCGATTATTCGGTGGTCGAGGGACCGAAGGACACGCCCTCAGGCTGGGCCTCGAAAGGCGTGAAACGAGCCGACGGCCTGCCCTGGAGCACGGCCGACCAGGCGGCGCAGGCCGGACTGATCCTGCCGTCCGGCGCCGCGGGGCCGGCCTTCCTCGTCTTCCCCAACCACATGGCCATCCGTCGCTACAACAACTCGACCGCCTACGCCCTGGGCGTGGGACTGCTGGCCGACCGTTTCGGCGGCGAAGGTCCGTTGATCACGCCTTGGCCCTATGAGGTCCCGCTGTCGCTGGCCGACCGCATGGCGGCCCAGACCGCGCTGGCGAAGGTCGGGTTCGATCCCGGCGCGCCCGACGGCGTGATCGGCTCGGGCACCCGCACGGCCTTGCGCGCCTGGCAGAAGGCCCGTGGCCTGCCCGCCGACGGCTATCTGTCGATCGACCTGGTGAAGAAGCTGAAGGACGAAGCGGGGCTTCCGTAAACCCATCGTCATGGCCCGACTGGTTCGGGCCGCCCAAGCACACTGAACAGTCCGACCAGGGCGCTGGTCGCTCAGTGTGCCATCCGAGGCGGCGGTGTTCCTGGATGGCCCGAACAAGTCGGGCCATGACGGATTCAGGATTGAGGTCCTAGACCCCGCCCTCGTCGCTGCGCTCGAGGATCGCCAGCGTGGCTTCCTCATCGGCATCGCCCGTCTCGCCGGCGGCGCGCAGGATGGTGTTCTTCAGCGCGAAAGCCAGCAGCCCGGCGAGAATGACGGCGTTGAGCATGAACGGGCCCGGGTGGAACCACTCGTAGAGGGTCACGAACAGCGGCGCGATGATCACATTCAGACCATTGACCGCCGCGATGGCCGCCGCCGCCTGGGCTTGCTCATGCATGTGCACGGATAGCGAGGCGCCGGCGGTAAAGCCCGGCCGGGCGAAGCCGTAGCCGAGGCAGGCGATCGCGTAGCCGGCCACGACCGTCCAGTAGTCCGGCGCGAACGCGGTGATCAGGTTGCCGACACAGGCCAGCGCCACGCCCCAGCGCAGAAGGGTCTTGGGTCCCATGTTGAAGATGCGGATCAGACCCCACTGGGCCAGCAGACCGGCCATGGCGCCGGCCGCCATCGAGACGGCGATGAAACCCAGGGCTTCGACCGGCGAGACCTTGAGCTTGTCGATGATCATGAAGCCCAGCGTGTAGCCCTGGGCCGTCTGGCACGTGGCGACGAGGAAGCCGTAGATCAGGAAGGGGGCGAGCCGCTTGTCCTTCCAGAGCGCCGCGCCCGCGAGGCGGCGGGTCTCGCGCTGGACCATTTCCTCGGGCAACAGCCGCCAGACGACGATCAGCATGCACAGGGCAATCAGCGAGAAGGTGAACAGCGGTCCGGCCAGGGAGACCACGGGCAGAATGAACATCGGCGCGAGGAAGGGGCCAACCACGGTCCCGAGGCCGAAGGCGCCGGCCAGGCTGGCCATCATCTGGGTGCGCTCGGCGCGCGGCGTCCGCTCGGCGACATAGGCCTGGGTCGCGGGGTTCGAGGCCGAACCGATCAGCCCGAACAGCGCCCGCGCCAGCAGGAAGATCATGAAGATCGCCCACCAGGGGGCGAGGTGATGCAGGCCGGCGGTGACCACCAGTCCGCAACAGAGCATCGAGATGGCGAACCCGCTCAGACCAAGCATGATCAGGGGCTTGCGGCCGCGCTTGTCGGATTCCCGCGCCCAGAACGGCGACATGACCGCCCACAGCAGCGCCGACAGCGAGAAGATCGCCGCCATGAAGGCGTCCGGGATGCCGATCTGACGACCAATGGCCGGCAGGATGGACATCAGCCCTGTGTTGCCGATGGCCACCACGATCGAGACGGCGAACAGGATGCCGAACGAGCGCGGGGCGAGTTTCGGGCCTGTCAGCGTCTGTGCGGTCATCACACCAGTCTAGAGTGTGTCGAAACTGGCGTGCAACGGTCGCCGCGCTCACCGCCCATTAAGCATTCCGGGGGATTCTCCTGCCGTTAACCTTGCAGGGCGGCGTTTCCCAACATGTTCCAGATCATCGGCATCGTGCTGCTCTTCGGCCTCGTGTTCGGCAGCTACATCATGTCCGGCGGGAACATGGCGGTGATCATCGAGGCCGCCCCCCACGAAATGATGGCGATCGGCGGCGCGGGCGTCGCCTCGTTCCTGATCTCCAACTCCATGGGCGTTGTGAAGGGCGCGGGCGGCGGCCTGGCCAAGGCCTTCGCCGGTCCAAAATGGAAGGCCAGCGACTATCGCGACCTGCTGTCGCTGCTGTTCCTGCTGACCAAGACCATGAAGTCCAAGGGCGTCATCGCCCTGGAAAGCCACATCGAAAAGCCGTCCGACAGCACCATCTTTTCGCGCTTCCCGCGGATCATGAAGGACCACTTCGCCGTCGATTTCATCTGCGACACGCTGCGGATGATGACGATGAACCTGGAGGATCCCCACCAGGTCGAAGACGCGATGGAGAAGCAGCTCGAGAAGCACCATCACGAGCACGCCGAACCGGCCCATGCCCTGCAGAATCTCGCGGACGCCCTGCCCGCCCTCGGCATCGTCGCGGCCGTGCTCGGCGTTATCAAGACCATGGGCTCGATCACCGAACCGCCCGCCGTGCTCGGCGGCATGATCGGCGGCGCGCTCGTGGGCACCTTCCTCGGCGTGTTCCTGGCCTATGGCCTCGTCGGCCCTCTGGCCGCCCGCCTCAAGGCTGTGGTGGACGAGGAAGGCGCCTTCTATCGAATCATCCAGTCGGTTCTCGTCGCGCACCTGCATGGCAACGCGGCCCAGATTTCGGTCGAGATCGGCCGTGGCAGCGTCCCCTCGGCGGCGCAGCCCAGCTTCCTCGAACTCGAAGAAGCCCTTTCCGCGATACCGAACGAGGCCTGAGGCCATTAGACGCGGAAAAAAGTGATCACAGGGGCGTGAATGAGACTCTTGCGCTCCTCGCTCAGCGGGTCATAGTCCCTGATGCGCTCCCCCGACGGAGCGCGTTGAAAATGCCTCACAGGGGACTCCAGGACATGACCTCCGATATGCTCCGTAAGCTGCTCGTCGCCGGCGCCGCCCTCGCCGCCCTCTCCGTCGCCGCCTGCGGCAAGCCTGCTGAAAAGGCCGAAGCACGCCGCCGCGACCGCCGACGCCGCCGCCACCACGGCGACCGACGCTGCTGCGACCGCTGACGCCGCCGCCGCCGACGCTTCGAAGGCCGCCGCTGACGCCGCCGCT
>CAZISF010000108.1:9245-11303 GCA_964541915.1 uncultured Caulobacter sp. | reverse complement strand
CTTGTCCCAAAGCCTGTCCTCGGGTCGGCCATTGGCCGAGCCCGGGGAACCCATGCACACAGACCTTCATCGTCGACGCGGCGATGGCGGAGGCGGCCCGGCCGCAAGGGTGTTCATGGATCCTCGGGACAAGCCCGAGGATGACGGTGAGCGAGGTCGGGGGACAGGTCCCTGCGGTACATGCCCCCGCCGCCCAACGAAAAAGGGCGGGGATCGCTCCCCGCCCTTCGTCAGTTCTGGCCGTGAGACCGGAGGGCTAGAGCCCGCCGGGCCCGCAGTCGTTGCGCAGGTAGCTGTCGACCGCCGTCAGGACCTCGGCGATCTGGCCGGGCTCCCAGCGGTTGGACTGGTGACCCATGTCCTTGATCGGCATGTACTTGTAGGGCTTGCCGGCGGCCTTGAGCGCCGCGACGAAGCGCTCGGACTCGCTGATCGGCACGGTCACGTCGCGGTCGCCGTGATAGAGGAACACCGGGATCGACACGTCGGCGCCATGATCGGCGGGCGACAGGCCCTGGATCGTTGGACGCTGCAGTTCCCGCAGGATGCGGCTCTGGTTGACGATCTCGCGGAAGCGATCGATCGAGGCCACGCCGGCTCCGGCGACGGCGCACTGGTACAGGCCGTGAGGCCGCACCGAGGCCGCCATGGCGGCGTAGCCGCCGTAGGAGTAGCCGTGGATGGCCACGCGATCCGGGGCGGCGATGCCCTGGGCGATCAGCCATTTCACGCCGTCGTCCTTGTCATCCTGCATCTTCTGACCCCACTCCGCGTCGCCGGAGCGCCAGAGCTTCTGACCCCAGCCGTCAGAGCCGCGGTATTGCGGCTGCATCACCGCATAGCCGCGCGCGGCGAAATACTGGACCCAGCCGGGGCCGTCCCAGCCCATGAAGTCGCGGGCCCAGGGGCCGCCGTGGGGGACGATGATGGTCGGGTAGGGGCCCGGACCGTAGATCGATGCCTTCGGGGTGGTCAGGAAGGCCGGGATGATCAGGCCGTCGCGGGCAGGGTACTGCACCATCCGCGTGTCGCCCAAGGCGGCAGTATTCAGCCAGGGACGCGAGGCGCCCAGGGCGGTCAGCTTCGTTCCGTCGGTCAGCAGGAAGTACTCCGGCGGCTGGCTCGGACCCGACTTGACCACGACGACATACTTGAAGTCATCGGACCAGCTGTTGACCGTCACGTCGGCGCCGTCGGCCGTGGAGTAGCGCGACTTCTCGCCGGTGGCGGTGTCAGTCCACTGCACCGGAACGGTGGTCACGCCCAGGGCCGCGCGCAGCCCCTTGGTGATCGCGCCCAGCCGTTCGTCGATCCAGTAGGTCTTGGTGATCTCGCCGTCGTAGGTGAAGCCCAGCAGCTTGCCGTTGCTGTTCGCCGCATCCGACTGCACGACGCCGCCGGCGTCGAACAGCTTGATCTCGAAGATCGGCTCGAGAAGCTTGTGGGCGGCGATGTCATACTCATAGATCGCCGCCTTGTCGCGGCCGGCCGTGCTCCGCACGTAGATGATGTTGGGATCTTCGCTGAAGCCGACGATGTCGGTCGGCTCGCGATCGGCGGCGAAGTAGCGGAAGTGCTCTTCCCACTGGTCGTTGGCCGGATTGCGGATCCACTGGGCGATATAGACCTTGCCGTTCTCGAAATCGACGGACTGGCGGGCGCGAACCTCGCCCTTCAGGTCGATCTGCTCGTTGCCGAACTTGTCCGACGCGGTGAACGTCTTCTTCCGCTCGCCGGTATAGAGGTTGAGCAGATAGTAGTTCCCGTCCTCGAAGCTCTGGATCAGGATGTTCTTCGGGTCGGTCGGCAGGGTCGACGCCACCCGGGCGTTCGGGCCCTGGGTCTGGTCGGTGGTCCCCAGCGCATTGCGCCACACCTTGCCTTCAAGGTCGGTGGTGAACAAGCGGAACAGGTGGGTGCGGTTGGTGCCCTGGGTGATCGTCTGGCGCACCTGCACCACGATCCGGTCATTCTTGAGGAAGCCGACGCTCAGGCACTGCGAGCGGTCGCCGCACAGCAGGTTGACCGGGGCCTTGGCCATGTTGGCCGTCTCCCAGA
>CAZISF010000108.1:0-9145 GCA_964541915.1 uncultured Caulobacter sp. | reverse complement strand
TGCGGGAATGATTCCCCCTGGACAGGGTCCAGACGCGTCAAACGCGGCCGACGAGCGGCCCGATGCGGCCAATCTAGCTACAATCGCGGTTTCGCCAAGCTGATCTTGCCATTCCTGAAGCGCTTGTAACCGGGGCACAGATTGCCCGTCGCAAGGGAAACTGTGGCGGGATTGTTACGCCCGGGTGGCTATGGGGCGAAAATGCGTCATCATTGTTGTCGCGCGACGCGAAGCTGCTAGTTTCACTAAACCGCGCGGGATGGGTATCCCGTGGATGGTCGTTCGCGATCGTTGATTCATCGGGCTACTGGGGATTTAAAACCAAATGCTGGACCGCAAGATTCTAATGGGCTCGACCGTGATCGCCGGCTTCGCCGCCGCGCTCGCCGTCACCGCCCCCACCGTGTCGTTCGCCCAAACCGCGCCGGCGCCCGCGTCGAAGCCGGCCGCCTCCGACGACACCGAAGTCGAGGCGCTTGTCGTCACGGGTTCGCGCATCAAGCGCACGGAGTTCACCAGCTCCGCCCCGATCCAGGTGATCACCGCCGAGTCCTCGACGCTCGAGGGCATGGTCGACACCTCCGAGATCCTCCAGCAGTCCTCGCTGGCCAGCGGCTCGTTCCAGGTCAACAACCAGCTGACCGGCTTCGTGACCACGGGCGGCCCGGGCGCCAACACGATTTCGCTCCGCGGTCTGGGCGCCACGCGCACCCTGGTTCTGCTGAACGGCCGTCGCGTCGGCCCGGCCGGTACGCGCGGCACCGTCGGCCCGGTCGACCTGAACGTCATCCCGACCTCGATCGTCGAGCGCTTCGAAATCCTGAAGGACGGCGCCTCGTCGATCTACGGCTCCGACGCCGTCGCCGGCGTTATCAACATCATCACCCGCACGAACCTGGACGGCATCGAGGCTTCGGCCTTCACCGACCGTTCGTTCGAGGGCGGCGGTGAAGTCAGCCGCCTCAACGCGTCGTGGGGCAAGACCTTCGACCGCGGCTATATCAACGTGTCGGCCGACTGGTACAAGCAGCAAGTCCTGCACCGCGGCGACCGCGACGACACCTCGTGCTCGATGGACTACCTGCGGTCCTCGGCCAACGGCGGCGCGCTCGTCGACTTCGTCAACACCGATCCGGCCCAAACGGGCTCCGACACCTACAAGTGCTACAATCTGGTCCAGCGCACGATCACGACGACCAACTACGGTCGCCTGATCTACACCGATCCGGGCGTGGTTTACCCGACCGCCCTGCAGGGCAACTCGGGCGGCACCAACAACCTGGCCGGCAATTTTGGCGCCACGCCGATTCCGATCCCCGGCATGGCCCGTCAGGCCCGCCCTGGCTTCCCGGCGACCTTCCCGTACGGCCACTATGACTCGGCCCCCAGTGCGCGCGCGTCGATCCTGAGCCCGGTTGAGCGCACCAGCCTGTACGCTACGGGCGGCTACGACATCACGCCGAGCACTGAACTGTACGGCGAACTGCTGCTGAACCGTCGCGAGTCGGTCCAGTACGGCGTTCGTCAGCTGTTCCCGACGGTGGTCAATACCAACGCCAACGTCCCGGCGGGCTGGAACGCCCTGCTGCAGCAAACCGGCTCCTACCAGCCGATCATCCCGCTGAAGTCCGACCGCGATCAGACGGTCGACTACTGGCGCGGCGTCGTCGGCCTGCGTGGCGACTTCGGCGCCATGCTGGCGGGCTGGGACTGGGACATCTTCTACCAGTACAGCAGCTCTGACGCGACGTACGGCGCGGACATCATCTACAACGATGCCGTCCTCGCCACCTCGGCGAACGCCCTGGCCTGTAACCCGGCGGCTCTCCTCGGCGTTTCCGGCCGTAGCTGCGCCTCGCTCCCGGGCGGCATTCCGTGGCTGAGCTCGCGTGTTCTCAACGGCGACTTCACCCAGGCCGAGCGTGACTTCCTGTTCAAGCACGAGACCGGCAACACCACCTACACCCAGAAGACGGTTGAAGGCTCGGTCTCCGGCGACCTGCTCACGCTGCCGGCCGGCCCGCTTGGCGCCGCCTTCGGCTTCAGCTGGCGCCAGGACGCGCTGGACGACAAGCCCGGTCAGAACGAGCGCGGTTGCGCCTCGGGCACCCCGGCGTCGGTCATCTGCGCCCCGGGCAACCTGTGGGGTTCGACCGCCGCTGGCCGCACCGCCGGCAGCGATACGGTCAAGGAACTCTTCGGCGAACTGGAAGTGCCGATCTTCAAGGGCCTCCCGGGCATCGAAAGCCTCGATCTGCAGGTGTCGGGCCGTTACACCGACTATGACAGCTACGGCTCCGACTCGACCCACAAGGTCGGCCTGAACTGGCAGATCACCCCGTCCTGGCGCATCCGCGCCACCGATGGCACCTCGTTCCGCGCCCCGGCGCTGTACGAACTGTTTCTCGCCAACCAGACGAGCTTCCTGGGTCAAGCCTCCATCGACCCCTGCATCCTGTATGAAACCAGCAGCGATGCGCAGCTCCAGGCCAACTGCGCCGCGGCCGGCGTCCCGCTCGGCTACACCGCGGCGGGTTCGAGCTCGGCCACCATCATCACCGGTGGCGGCGCGGGTGTGCTGAAGGCGGAAACGTCGGAAGCCAAGACCCTGGGCGTGATCTGGACGCCGGACTTCATCGATCTCAGCGTGGCCGTCGACTACTTCGAAATCACGCTGAACGACGAAATCCGTCAGTTCGGCGCGAGCAACATCGCCAACCAGTGCTACTCGGCGCCCAACCCGGCCACGAGCGCCTACTGCACGCTCATCGTCCGTAACGGCGCGGTGAACCCGGTCGGCGGCGCTGGCGCCTTCGCGATCCAGTCGATCCAGAACAGCTACGTGAACGTGGCCGAACAAGTGAACACCGGCATGGACCTCACGGTCCGCTTCCAGCACGACTTCGACCTCGGCAAGCTGACCATCGACGGTCAGTTCACCTGGCAGTTCCAGGATGATGTGACGCTGCTCGGCGCTTCGGCGATGGAAGACTACAACGGCGCGACCTTCAACTATGACGGTCCGGACTTCAGCGGCAGCATCAACACCCGGTTCGACCACGGCGACTGGACCTTCAACTGGTCCATCGACATCCTGGGCAAGGGTTCGGACACCGAAGTCTACGGTGGCGATACCTTCAGGCTCTCGACCTACCAGACCCAGTGCCGCCGCACGACGGACAACGCGACCGGTCTTTGCACGGCTCTGCTGGGCACCGGTCCGCTGGCCACGACGAGCACGACCGGCGCCAGCCTCGCGCCGTTCGTCTACTACAAGCAGTACACCGAGTTCTATGCGACCCACGACTTCTCGGTGCGCCGCAAATACAACGACTGGACGATCACCGCGGGCATCCAGAATGCCTTCGACGAGCGTCCGCCGGCGCAGTCGCCGGGTCAGTTCCGCATCGGTACCGCGGCGCTGAACGGCTACGACGTGATCGGCCGCCGCGCGTTCTTCAGCATGTCGAAGAAGTGGTAGTCACGTCTCTGACGTAAGAATTGGGGCGGCGGGGGTAACCCCGCCGCCCTTTTCTTTTGTCCCGCGGACCGCTAGGCCCGAGCCATGCCCGTCGAGAGTTCTCCGCTTCTGATCCGCGCCTGGGCGCACTACCGCCGGGGGCAGGCACACGAGGCGCACAGCCTCTCACTCGAGGTCGTCCGTGCCGACCCCCGCAACGGCGACGCCTTCGCCCTGTTGGGCCAGATCGCGACCGACCGACGCGCCTTTGACCAGGGCCTGGACCTCTATCAGCGCGCCCTGGCGATCGAGCCGGGGAATGCCGCCTGGGGCGCCGGCCTCGCCCGCTGCCTGATCGGTCTGAACAGGACCGGATCGGCGCTGATGGCCGCCAGGCAGGCGCTGGCCCTCGGTCCACCGGACGCCACCGTGTTCGACATCCTGGGCGTGGTCTTCAGTCGCGCCGGTGATCAGACGCAGGCGGCGACCTGTTTCCGCGCGGCCCATCGGCTGGCGCCTGATGATCCGGGACATCTGCTCAACCTCGGCTGGGCGGAACAGTATCTCGGCGACTTCGCTGCCGCCGAGCAGGCCTGGAGGCGCTGCATCGCGCTGGACCCCGACAACGATCGGGCAATGTGCGCGCTGGTGCAGCTTGCACCCCAGACGGCTGGCAGCAGCCTCGCTGCTCCCCTTGAGCGCCTGTTCGAGCGGGCTGCCGGCGACGCTGACCGCACCCTCCGCATCGGGCATGCCCTGGCCAAGTTGTCCGAGGACCTGGGCGACCCCTTGCGGTCCTTCGACTGGCTGTTGCGCGCCAAGGCGGCGAAGGCCGCCGGGGCGACATCGCTCGAGGCGTGGCAGAATGAGCTGTTCGCCGCCGCCCGCGCGACGGCTCCCGCGCCCGTCAACGCCGCTCCGGGAGAGCCGGCGGAGGACCCCATCTTCATCTTTGGCTTGCCGCGCAGCGGCACAACCCTCGTTGAACGCATCGTCAGCAGCCACCCGTCAGTGGTCTCGGCGGGCGAACCGATGGATATCGCTATCCTGACCCGCAAGCTGGCGGGCGCACCTACGCGTGAGCTGATCGACGGACCGACGTTCAGCGGGCTGCAGCCGTCGGACGTCCCTCGACTCGGGTCCGCCTATCTGGCGTCTCTCCGGGCCCGCGTCGGACCGGCGGCGCGGTTTACCGACAAGACGCCGCTGAATTTCCTCTATGCGGGTCTGATCAACGCCGCGCTGCCGGACGCCCGAATGGTCTGCCTGCGCCGCCATCCGGTCGACAGTTGTCTGGCGATCTTCCGGCAGGTGTTCGCCACGGGCTTTGTCTACTACGACTGGGTCTATTCGCTCGAGGCCACGGCGCGCTTCTATCTGGGTTTCGACGCGCTCATGAGCCACTGGCGCGCGACCCTGCCCGCGGATCGGTTCATCGAGGTCGCCTACGAGGACATTGTGGCGGATCACGAGGGCGAGGCGCGCCGCCTGATGGCATGGCTCGGCCTGCCCTGGAACGATGCGGTGCTGGCCTTTCATGAGAATGCCGCGCCCGTAGCGACCGCCAGCGCTGTCCAGGTGCGGCAGCAGGTCTATCACAGCTCCGTGGGACGCTGGAAACGCTACGGAGACCGCCTGAAACCCATGACGGATATCCTGATCGCCGGTGGCGTGCTGTCCGCAGGCGAGGTCTCGGGCTAGACCGCTGACGTCGCCCCTTTCCTTACGGGTCAGATCGTTTCACCGGTCCTCGACCGGTCTACCGGCCTTGATGGAGGGGCGTCGGAGCCATCACGGCCGCGCCTGACGGACTGGCCCGCAGCCGCGAGGCGGCCATCTCGTCCAGAATCGCCGAGGCGCGCGGATCGCCCATGACCCAGCCGGCCGCCGCGAGCGTGCGGATCGCGCTGGAGCTGACGCCGAACATCCGGCTGAAGGCCTCGAACGGCGAGCTGTCCTCCTCCATGTGGCGGATGCGAACGTCGCCCGTCAGCTTGGCCAGCGCCTTGGCCCGGTCGATCGCGTCGTAGTAGCCGCCGAGCGTGTCCACCAGGTGCAACTGGCGCGCCTGGACGCCGGTCCAGACCCGGCCCTTGGCGATCTGGCGCACGCGATCGTTCGGCAGGCCGCGGCCTTCGGACACCCGGGCGACGAAGCCGTCATAGATGTGGTCCATCCAGCCGGCGAACGCGGCGCGCTGCGACGGCGTGAAGCCCGTGCCCGTGCCGAAGGTGTTGGCGTACTCGCCGCCCACCGTGGTCGAGCGGACGTCGACGCCGAACCGCGCCAGCGCGTCGCCGAGGGCCATCTTGCCGCCGTAGACGCCGATCGAGCCGGTCAGGGTGGTCGGCTGCGCGACGATCTCGTTGGCCTGGGAGGAGATCCAGTAGCCGCCGGACGCGGCATAGGTGCCCATGCTGACCACGACAGGCTTGCCGGCCTTCCGGGCGGCCTTCACGGCGGCCAGGATCTGTTCGGACGCGGTGTCCGATCCACCGGGCGAGGAGACGCGGAAGACGATGGCCTTCACGTCCTTGTCCTCGATCGCGTCATAGAACGCGCCGGCGATGTCGTCGGACCAGACGGTGTCCTCGGTCGAGAACGGATTTCCGCCGCCGCCGCGCCCGGTCATGATCGCGCCCTCGGCGCCGATGACGGCTACGACCGGCTTGCCCTTCATGCTGTTGGCCAGCCGTTCCGTGCGCAGCGCGTGGCTCATGTAGTCATCGAAGTCGACCAGCTTGGCCTTGCCGCCCACCCGGGCGATCAGGGCGTCGGACGCCTCGCGAACCTGGCCGACGCGGTCGATCAGGCCCTTCTTCGCGGCGTCCTCGGCTGAATAGGGTCCCGCCTCGACGAGCCGGACAAACGCCACCGGCTCCTTCTTGCGATCGATGGCCGCGGTCAGCACGCCGGTGCGATAGATCGAGCCCATCCAGGCCGTCTCGGACTCCCGGTGCGCGGGCGTGTAGTCGCTGTAGAGGTAGGGGTTGACGGCGTTCTTGTACTCCATGCGCTGTTCGTACTCGGCCTTCACGCCGTACTTGTCGAAGAAGCGCTTGAAGAACATGTCCTCGCTGGCCATGCCCACGGCCTGGAAGGAGCTGTCCGGCTGCATCCAGAGAGCGTCGGTCGCCGCGCCGAGCATGTAGGTGGAAACCACCGCGCCTGACGGATACAGGCCCTGGCTGTGGGCCCAGATCGGCTTGCCGGCCTTGCGGAAGTGCAGGAAGGCCAGACGCAGCTCGTCGGCCGTCGCCGGCGGCATCCCGCCTTCGGGCAGGCGCACGAAGACGCCTTTCACCTTGCCGTCGGTCTCGGCGTGGCGCAGCGTTTCGACCACCGAAATCACCGACATGCCTGGCCCGGAGAAGGCGGCGAAGGGATTGTGCGGATCCTGGTCGGTCATGCCGCCGCGCAGGTCCAGCTCCAGCACGGCCTGCGCCGGCGTGGTGTCCTTGGGTTTGCTGGCGGCGCCGATCATCGAGCCGATGACCAGGAACGGGATCACGACGAAGAACAATACCAGGCCAGCGAACACGCCGGCCATGGTCAGAAGGAACTGCTTCATCGGGAACCCCGGGTAAACTGAACGCCCAAGCTATAGCGGCGGGCGTTCGCGTCAAATGAACACGGGGCAACACTCCCCGCGAAATCGACTTTGGCTAGTGATTTCGCGGGGCGCGGGAAAGATGGTCGGAGTGAAAGGATTCGAACCTTCGACCCCCGCCTCCCGAAGACGGTGCTCTACCAGACTGAGCTACACTCCGACGTAAGGACGCGGCTTATAGAGGCGACTTCCCGGGACCGCAAGCGACCATCAGAAACCCTCCAGACGGCGTTGCATCGGCGCGTCGCCTGCGCTATCTGACGCCCCTCGCGACGCCGGGCCCTCAACAGCCCCGCCGTTCCTGCTGGGGAATGGTGTAATGGTAACACAGCGGTTTTTGGTACCGTCATTCTAGGTTCGAGTCCTAGTTCCCCAGCCACTTCTTCCCCGAGCGCTTGTAGACATTGAAGTCCTTACAACGTAAGGGTTTCCGTGGCCTTGGTTGCTACGGATACCTGCTACGGAATGAGCTTCATGCAGAATGTCCGCCCACGCGGGAAAAGGGGCATTTACGGCGTCAAAAAGGACATCCCTTCTGACGTCCGCCACGCCTTTGGCGGTAAGGCTCAAGTATGGAAATCCCTCGGCACCACCGACAAGTATGAAGCCGGGCGGCTAGGGTTGGAAATTCTGGCTGACATAGATCGGAAAATCGCCGCAGCGCGGGGAAAGCCAGAACCGTCGAGCAGTCGCCCGACCGGGAATAGGGTCGGTGCCCGGATCGATCGCGAGAAGGCGCTGGCAGCCATCGACAGCTGGCGGCACGTGTCGATCCAGACTGCCTACGACGATCACTTCAACGGTCTCGCGGATCAGCCAGCGCCATTCTCCGACGCCGACAGGGCATGGTCCCAGTTGGTCTTTGCCCTTCAGCAGGGGCGGACGGATGATATCGCTGACTTCGACAATCGCCTCGCGCTTGTCCTTCAGGACGCGGGCCTGCCCGTTACGGCCGCGCATGCCGCCATTCCTCGTCTGAGGCCGACCTTCGCCGCCGCATGGCTGGACGTCGAAACCTATATCGGCCGGTTCCGACGTGACGACTTTTTCGGGTGGCCGGAGGAGGGGGACCAGGCGACGCAATCGAGCACGGCGTCCCTCGCCGTCGCCGGCGATACCAAGCGCCTCGCAGGGATGAAGTTGAAGGACCTCCTCAGCAGGTTCGTGGCGTCCGAAAAGCCGAAGGACGAAGCCCAGCTGCGCGGTTATGTGCGCCGGCTTGAGGAATACCTCGGCGACCCTGACATCAGCATCATCAGCGCCGTCCAGATGGATGCCTTCCTCGTCGAACTCCGCAAGTTTCCAAACACCAAGAAGCCGGCCGCAAACGACCTCTCTTTCAGCGAGGTCATCGCCACTCTGGGCGCCGGCGGGGATGTCCGACACCTGTCGCCGAAGACCGTCTGGAAGTGGTTCTCGGCCTACAAGCGACTGTTCGCCTACGCCCTTCGCCTCGGGCTCATTGAACGTAACCCCGTCGCCGGCGCGATGCCGAAGCTGAAGCCGGACGATCGCGGCGAGCGCCTTGCCTATTCGAACGAAGACATTGCCGCGATCTTCGCCAAGCCTCTCTTCCAAGGCGCCGTCGTTCGACGCGACAAGGACGGCAAGCCCTTTGGCTATCGCCACCAGCCGGGTTCCGAAATCGTCCGGGACGTCCACTATTGGCTGCCGATCTTCTGCCTGTTGCACGGCGTCCGGATAGAGGAAGTCGGGGCGGCTCTGGTGGCTGACATTCGCCGTAGCGACGACGCGATCAGCTATCTCGATCTAACCCAGCGAACCCTCAAGACGCGCCAATCGCGCCGCCAAGTGCCACTGCACCCGCGCATGATCGAATTGGGCTTCCACGACTATGTGCGGGGGCTGCGGGACGCAGGCGAGAAGCGCCTCTTCCCCGACCTGCCGCACGACCCCACAGGCGCCCTGAAGTCCACGCGCGGGTTCACCAAGTGGTGGGGCTATTGGTGCACGGAGAATGCCGGTGAGCTGGGCGAAACGGGCTTCAACAGTCCCGACAAGTCGTTCCACTCCTTCCGCCACAGCTTCAAACGGGCCTGCAGGGACAGCGGCCT
>CAZISF010000107.1:0-11325 GCA_964541915.1 uncultured Caulobacter sp. | reverse complement strand
CTGCAGGCCTTCTACGTCGCGCTGCACTTCGGCAACGTCGAGGCGATGGACCGGGAGACCTTCGAGGCCAAGACCGGCCTGCGCCTGATGGACGGCGACGGCGAACTGCGGGCGTCGGATGACCTGCCGGCGATGAACACCTTCCTCAATCGGTTGCTCGCCCTTCGCATCGCCGATCAGAATAGCCTGTTCGCGGCGTTCGACGAGATCCTGACCAGCATCCTAGAACGCGCGGCGGCCTCCGGAGCCCTCGACCGGGGGATGGAGGACATCGTCGCCGACGACCTGTCGGTGCTCGACGAAGAGGTCATCCGCACGGATGCGGTGACCGGGGCGGAAACCCGTCTGCTGCGCTTTCAGGTGCGCACGGCACGCGCGCTGATGAGCGCCGAGACGGCTTTGGCTGAGACCAATCCGGAGGCTCGGGTGTTCGCCGTCAATTCGAAGTCCGGCCGCGCGGCCTTGGTCGTTCAGGGCCTGACGACGACCAACGACGACGACCGGCTCGTGCCGGCGGTCCGTCTGGTCCGGCCAGAGAAGCGCAGCGTCGCGCCGCTGAAGGCCTATGAGGAATCGGCCTGGGAGGGGACGGACGAGGCCGCCTGGCGCGCGGCCTGGGACGCCGAATTGGCGGCGGCCGACCCCTGGGTCACCCGCGAGCTCGTGCTGGTGGCGGGTTTGCTGTTGCCGATCTGGAGCAGCCTACCCGACAAGCGGACCTCGGTGCGACGGCTGAAGGCGCCTGACGGACGCCGTTGGCTTGGCCGTCTTCTAGACCCGGCTCAGGTCACGCCGCTGAAAATCGCGCTGGGGCTAACGGACACCGCCAGCGCCGTGGGGGATGGCGAGGCGGCCAACCGGCTGGTGCTTTCGGAAGGGGCCTCGGTGGCCCTGAGCGGCGGGCTGTGGCTGCGCCGGGCCAAGGTGATGGACCGCTGGCGGCTGGAGATCGTCGGGGCTGGGGCGCAGCGCACCAGCTTCGTGGCGCTCGGCTGTTTCGTCGAGATCATCGCCTACACACCGCGCGTCTTTGTGCCGACCGATCGGCCCGACGTGCTGAGCGCGATCCTTGATCACTGGCCGGCGCAGACAATCCTGCCGGCCGCGGCCTAGCAGATGTTGGGATGAGGAGCCGCCGGTGATCTGCCGGCGGCTCTTTCCATGCCGGCGTCCTGGCCGCAAAGGGCTGGAGGAAGGGACGGAGCGGGCAAGCGCTCCGGGTTTGGTCCGGGGCCAAGCCCGAGGTTCCCATGTCCAACCCGCTCAACGACCTGATCGATGACATCATCGCCCGCATCGAGGCTGGCGTGCCGCCGTGGCGCCAAGCCTGGAAGGCCAGCGCTGATCCCAAGGCGCCGCTGCGCGCGACCGGCGAGCCGTTCAGCGGGAGCAACGCCTGGCTTCTCGCCTTTGCGGGCGCATTGCGCGGCTATTCCTCGCCCTACTGGTTCACTTTCCGCCAGGCGCTGGCGATCAACGCCCCTGTGGCCAAGGGTGAGAAGGGCTCGCCCGCGATCCTCTACAAGACCCGCGTGGTGGGTGATCCCGCTGATGGAGCCGACGTGGGGCCGGCCGACGACACCGGTGATCCCCGTATCCTGCGCTACTTGAAAACCTACAGCGTGTTTAATGCTGAGCAGCTGACGGACTGTCCTCAGCAATATCGCAATGTCGTCGAACCCGATCCGGCCACCCGCGCGGCAGCGCGCAACGCCGTGCTGGATGCGATCCCGGCTCGGGTGGAATTTGGCGGCGGGACGCCCTGCTATGTGCCGGCGCTCGATCTGATCCGGCTTCCCCTTCCGGAAGCCTTCGACACGCCCGACGACTTCCTGGCCACCAAGGCGCACGAGCAGCTGCACTGGTCGGGCGCGGCTCATCGGTTGGATCGCACCTTCGGCAAACGCTTCGGCGACGAGGCCTACGCCTTCGAAGAACTGGTCGCCGAGATCGGCGCGGCGGCGCTCGGTCTACGCATCGGGCTCGCACCGCAGCTGCTGGACAGCCATGCGGCCTATCTTGGCCACTGGGCGAAAATCCTGCGGCATCGTCCCTCGGCCCTTCTCGAAGCGTCCGGCCATGCCCAACGGGCCGTCGACTATCTGCTGGCGTTCAGCGCCCAGGCCGCGGTCGCCGACTTGGCCGCCTGAAGCCGGCCGTTCCCATCATCTTGCAAGGAGGCCGCCATGGGCTGGCTCTACATGCGCTCGCTGGAGGGGCACGCGACCCCCAAAGCCTATCTCGATGCGCAATTCACCTACGACCGGGACACCGGCCGCTCTCGCGTGCTGGCCTCAAGTGTGGTCGGACGGCGCACCTACTACGCCGCCGTCGAATGGATCAGCGCCGGTACGGAGGCGCGGGAGGTCTGGGGCCTGGTGTGCCTGGTGCGCCATAACCCGCGCGACCGGGAGGGCTTGGTTTTCGGCTACAAAGACATGTCCGAATCCATGGGCCCGTGCGAGTCCGACTGCCCTGCGCGCATTCTCGACCTGCTGACGGCGACCGACAACACCTTCGCCCTGGCTTGGCGCGAGCGGTGCCGGTCGGGTTTGGCCCTTCGGGCTGGGCGCGCCGCCAAGCCGATGCCCAAGCCTGGTGATGTCGTCGTGCTGGCCGAGCCGCTGTTGTTTCGAGACGGCCGGACGTTCTCCCGGTTCGAGGCGGTCTCTTTGCCTGGACGCAAGCGCGGCGGTCTCGTCTATCGCAGCGAGTTGGGCGGCCTTTACCGCATCCCCAAGCTCAAGGACCGCGTCTACCTCATCGAGCGGAAGGCGGGGCGCAGTCACGCCTGAGCGCATGGGCGGACGGGTGGTGCGTGGCAGTGCCAAACGCTGAAGCCGAGGCGGCAAACGGTTGGTGTCGGCGGTGCTGCGGTCCTGGAGTCCTCTGGCTCTTGAGACCTCGCCACCGTCTGGCGCCGCCCACAAGGGACGCTCCGCTCAAAGCCCTTGTGGGCGTCCCCAGCCGTCGGCGCTGGGCGGTCGTCGAGCCGACGGGCTCAGAACCCCACTCCGACAAGGATCTCCCTCATGCCCTCCTCCGCCTTCGCGCCGCTGACCGGCGCGCTCACCCACTTCGAAGCCCAGGCCCTGACCCTGGATGACCCCCGGCCCCACCCTCACGAGGATGCTTTGATCCAGTTGGGTCATGCGGTGCTGATCGAGACCCTCGATGTCTTCGGCGAGACCGCACTCGAGGATTTCCAGGCTATCATCTGCGAGACGCTCATCGGGGCGTTTCACTCGGCCGCCCAACGCATCGAACGGGACGCGGATCGGGCCAGGGACGAGCTCAACCGGCTGAGCCGGGACTTCGACGGCTCCGAGATCGCTGACACCGAGATGCAGGACGCCACCCGAAAAGCCCGCGCCGCCGACGTCGCCTGCCTGGCGTTGGAGTTCGTGCGAGACGCCGCTGCGGCGAGCTACACCACGGCGACCGGCGAGGTGTGGTCCCCTTGGAAGGGACATGTGAAGGCCTCGCGCCTGACTGCCGCCCAGATCGACGCGCGCGACGCCCTGCGGACCGCCAAGGCTCGCAAGCACGCCGCGACTGACCCTGGCGCCACCATCGTCGCGTTCCGCGCCGCGCCGCAAGCCGACACGGAGGACGACGCTCATCGCATCTTCGATGCGCTGAACTGGGCCCAGGCCCAATGGCCGGACATGGCGTTGGCGACGACAGGGGCCAAGGGCGGGGAGAAGATCGCCATCAAGTGGGCCAAGCAGAAGGCGGTCACCCTGGTGCTCGCCAAGGCCGACTTCGACAAGAACGGCCGCGCCGCCCCCTTCCGGGCCAATGACGAATTGATCGCCCTCGAACCGGTCTGTGTCCTGACCCTAGCCAACAGCTTGAGCCGGGAACGCGGTGGATCGCTGCAGCCCTTCGGGCCGGCCCTCAATCTCGGTCAGAAGGCAACCGAGAAGGGGATCCGTCACCTGCCGGTGAAGGCTCGAGGGTAGCGGCGCCGCCATCGAGATCTGCCGCATCTTAGAAGCCCGCGCCGCACTTATGGCAGACTATGTTTGAAATCTGATCTGCGAGCGTCAGATGATAGGTCATCTGTAAGCCGTTTTTATGCAATGATGTTCCGCACCTGAAGCAGTGTGTTCGCATCGTTTGGGCGGTACAATGCATGCACCTATAGAACCATTTCGGGTTGCCGCCTTCGGTCCGCCCCTGCGTTACGTCAGAGGTCCCATGAACTTTACCGCAACTTATGCAGAAGCTAGCGTTGGATTGGCAAATCTCGGGGTCTCCGCCTGATCGGCTTTCATTCCTTCCGCTATTCCTTGTGTTCTCCCTCTCGAATTCAGGCTCGGGGAAAACAGCCTGCAGCTCCAGCGCGATCAGGCGTCGCAGATTGATCGTTGACGACGCGCCGGAGACGGGACCCGCAGCAAGCTGAATGCTGCCGTGGGTATGGCTCGTGGGGTGGTTCTGACCGTAGTCACACTCCCGACCCCATACGAGCGGGGAGGTCCTGCGAGCAATCGCAGACCTGGCAGGGTGCAGGATAAAGACGCGGTCGCCGTCCTGCCCGTAGTCCTTGGTGTCGACCAACAGCGTCAGTATCGCGGCGAGCTCGTCTCGGGCCCATCGCGTACGAAATTTTGCATCCATGACAAGCCCTGAGCGCTGTTGTGGCGGGTCTCCGAAGATCGGACGGGCAGAGCGCGATCGCGGCGCATCTTCTCTCTCGGGCGTGCCGGTGGCAGGGACGACGGAGAAGCGCAGGCGAAAGTCGGGGCGGCGACCGTTGGCCAACACAGGCTCGACATCAAGCCGAGCGGTCATGCTCGGATCGGTTCGTGTGAAGTTGATCGAGACCCCCGTGTCACCGGGCCTGCCCGCTTCGGATACGGACGTCACGACGTGTTGCAGCCAGTCACCTTGCGGGACAAAGTCGAAATCTTGGACTAGGACGGCGATGATCTTGATCAGGCACCAGCGCTCATAGAGTGCGCTGGCATGGAGGATGTTGATGCGTCCTAGCTTGTCGAGCGTATCTCCGCTGAGTCCGGTGCGCCGCTCCAGCGCCGTCACTTTGTGAAAAGCTGCCAGTGCCGCGGCGTAGTTCGGGTTCTGCGCAAAGCTCGTGCCCATCGGAAACAATGAACTGGGCGCGACCTTGAGCCGCGCCCAATCGGCGGCTTGCCGGCTGAGGGCATTACCGATGGCGCTGGCTTCGGAGGAAGTCACAGCGCCGCCCTGAGCGCGCTCACTGAACTGAGCGGAGCGCGCGAGTGCTGCACGAGCTTCCGAGCGGTATTCCTCGCGCTCCTTGCTGCCTACCGACCGATGCCAGCCATCGCGCTCATACCGGTCGCGCATGGCTTCACGTCGCTCGAGAACGGGCGAGTGAGGTTGAACCTTTGAAATATGAGTGAAGGCCGCTCGGCGACCGACCTTGCCGGTTGCGGTGAAAAATTTGGTAATACTCGCCTTGCCCGTCAGGGATAGAGCAAGATCCTTGTCGATCGCATGACCGGCCTTCACCAATTCATGAAGGTCATCGGGGAGCCTTGCGACGCTGAAATCTATGCCTTCATGCTCATCGTAGCGAATGTCGCGGTCAGGAGTGCGGTAAAAGATCTCTTTGGCGCCGTCCCTGTTCGCCTTGAATTCCTTTCCAACGGTGAATCGGTATTGCCGCGATCCTGGCGGGCACGGAGTACCCACCCAGACGGCAATCGCATCCAAGCGCCGACGGAGATCGAAAAGCTGGTTGTCGAAGATTTCCTGATCCACCTCGATCCTCTCGATGGTCAGCAGATCATTTGCTCTAGTCTCCTCACGGGCTGCTCGGGCAGTGAGATGATTTTGGTGGCGGTCCGATGAACGGGCAAACGATTGTGCGAGGCGCTGGCAATGCGCAACCAAGTGATGGAGGTAGCGGTTCTCAGGTACATCCGCGCTCTTCTGCGCGCTGCGGCCAGGATAAAGGCGGCTGCCAGGTCGACGCATCACAGCGCGAAAAGTCTCCGAGTTGGGGCGTAGCCTAGCCGCGGGGGCGGGGGCGGTAACCTCGCGGATCTCGCAGGCAGGATGTTCGAGCACGTGACCGGCAGCGTCGGCGAATCCTCTAAGGGCATCGACGATCTCGCGGCTATGGTCGGACCCAACCTCACCCAAGGCTCCGGTGGGTCGCCCGACGGCGAGCCACACCAGCTCGTCTCGAAAGTCCTCCAGATATTCCTGCGCGTGGGCGCGATCGAGCTCCAACGCCACGGCATCAAGGACTAGGTTTCGATGGGGGCCTAGTTCGACGGAAAACGATCCGAACGAACGGTGCATCTCTGAAGTGTGCCTGTTATTGGTCTTGCTCCAGCCGGTGGCAGGAATCCACCAAGCGCCACCATGACCATCAGACACCCGCAACCAAGCAACGCGGCCGTCCTGGGCATTAACCGTGAACGGTTCGACTTCGGCAAGATCACCTGAAAGCTTCAGGCCGACCCATGGCGCGAAGTTCCGAAAGATCGACACCTCGGCATGCAGGGTTCCATCCGGCGCCGCCTCGATCTCAATCGGATAGGTCGACACCTCCACTCGGCGGGGCGCGCCGACGGCTTCCCATTCGATCTCCAAGTAATGCGCCAATATCCCCACTGGATGGTTCAGCGCAGCCAGTAGTTGACGATACCGTTATTGCCCTCGGCGAGCCTGATCATGCGATCGAGATCGGCGAGGCTGCTCGTGTCCTTGTCGAGCCCTGCATTCTCGAACCGTCGCTCGAGCTCCGCGCGCAACTCCAGCAAAATCTCACGACGCGGACGGCCGGTGCCGGCCGGACGCGCCGTATCGAAAGCCATCTTCGGCAGGATCTTGTGCTTGACCACATTGTCCAAGGCTTCGTCGGAACCAATTCCGGTTGCCTCGGCGGCAGTGATGTATCCTTGCGACTGGCGGACGGCACGCAAACCGAATTCCACGCCGAGAGGATCGAGATACTGCCGCGAGACATGCGACAGGAACTTCACGTTGGCGTCACGGCGGTCAAAGGCCGGATAGTCTGTGCGCAGACCTAGTTCCTCCGGCCTCATCCGCAAGGGCGCCATGTCGGTGGGCACGTCTCGCGCGGCCTCCTGAATTTCGGTTTCAATCGCGTCCCAGTCGGCCAGCATCGGGTTTCGGAACCGTAGCACCTGCACACGGTCGAGCACCTTGGGCGAGAGCTGATGGGTCGTGTCGTCCATGTTCACCGCGCCGAAGATCCAGACGTTTGCCGGCAGGGTGATCGAGGTGGGCATGCGCATCTGCGCCGCGAGCGAGCGACGTAAGCGGCTGTGATGAAGCAACACGGATTCATTGTCGACGAATCCACCCAGGCGATGCAGCTCCGCATTGGCCTGATCATGGCGCAGGATTTCCTCCAGCGTGGCGGTATCGGCAAGTCCTGCACGCCGACGGGCCTCCGCTTCCACCTCGAGGAAGAGGCCTTGTTCCACGACGACGTGCCGTTCTTCATCGGCCGTGTAGAGATGTATCTCTGGAGCTGCGGATCGGTGTTCCAACAGGCTGAGGAAGTCGGCAAAGTAATGCTCTATCCTCGCTAGGTTCATCTCATCCAGGCAGATGAAATGGGGCACCTGCGGATTGCGAGTCGCAGCCTGGAGAGCGAGTAAGAAGG
Source organism: uncultured Caulobacter sp. (assembly GCA_964541915.1). Taxonomy (GTDB): domain Bacteria; phylum Pseudomonadota; class Alphaproteobacteria; order Caulobacterales; family Caulobacteraceae; genus Caulobacter. The sequence goes on along the minus strand of CAZISF010000107.1, from coordinate 3,689 downwards.
GGGTGGCCTGGTAGCTCCGCTCGATCGGATTAAAATATCCGAGGAGGTCTTCTGGGCCGGTCCAGTTGGGCTTGACGGGAATGACCGTGCAGACCCCGCCGATGGCGGCTGCCGCCGCCCGCACTAGGCTCGTCTTGCCCGACCCGGAATCGCCCGCCAGCACGATGAGGTCGCGCGTGCGCAGCAACGCCAGAAAGTCGCGGAGCTGGGCTTGGGAATAGAGCAGGCCACCTTCTGCCAGCCGGCTCTGGAGCAGCGGAGCGAGGCGGGTGAGATTGCCAGACAGCCCCTCTTCGAAGCCGATGCCGGCGCGCGCATCTTCCTCGCTGATCATTTTGGGCATCAGCGCCGCGACGTCGGCGGCGTCGGCGAGGCCGAGTGCGATGAGGCGATCCCCTTTCTTGGAGAGCAGCTCTTCCAAGTGGCGATATTGGATTTCCATAAGCTGCATCTCTTGTTCTAAGGATTGTCGATGCGCTGCGAAGCGCTCTCGCTCGGCCTCAAGTCGGTTAGAAAGGTCATCCGCGCTACGCTTGGCGTGGTCGCTGCGCTGGCGATGAGCGTCGAGCTCGGTTTCCATTTCGGCATGAGATGCGCGAGCGTCCTCCTCGGCCTGTCGAAACGAAGCCTCTAGGCGCGCGCGCGCCTCGGCATTCTCGGCATGACGACGGGCGAGTTCGTCGTCTTCCTGCAGGACGAGATTGCGGACATAGTTCTCGATCTCATTACGCGCCAATACGGAGATCCGGCGTGCAGATTCACCGCTGGACACCGTCACTTGCCATTCAGCTGGAAGCTCGCTTAACGGCCTGAGTGTCCCTGATCGGACCTGAAGGTGCCACGGGTTGCGGCGCTTCCGACGATCGGAAACAGCCGACAGTTCGAGCTCCGCGATCGCCCATTGTTGACCTGCAGAAGCCGCCTGCTCGCCTATTAATTTTCGGGAGGGACCGGATGGAATGAAAGCGAATGATGATCCGGTTTCATTCCTGCCGAACTCGCCTGGAAGCGTCGGATAGAGCAGGCCGACGCCGCTTTCTGGATGCTCGATATCGTCCAAAAGCCAAATTTTACGGCCATCCACCAGATCTTTGAGCCATACACGGCCAACGACCCGAATAGGCCGAGCAGCAGGCAAAGCCCAGGCGCTGCACAGTTCGTCGAGCAGGTCTGAGGGGGCACGAGCGAGAGCTAATTCCAGGGCGTCATCGCGCTGGGTCGCGGGGGCGACGGTATTGTGGGACGCCAAGCCCCCGCCACTGGAACTCATGGTAATACCTTGTCGTCGTTCTCCGAATATGCGCTTGCGCCGTCGGCCGCCTCCGGCGCCGGGTCGGCGCCGGGATCGCCCTCTTCGGCGGCATGGGCCTGCACGAGCAAGGCGCGTTCGGTGATAGCGGCGGCGAAACCTTCGGCGCCCTGGCCGCCGGCCGGCATGGCCGCCACCTCTGCAGCGGCTTGCTGCGTCTCGGCCGCGATACGGCCGGCCAACTGTTGTACGCGGCGCAGGGTAGCTGGCCCGGCCAGGCCTGCGGCCTCGGCCATGCGGCGCCAGTGGCGGCCGTAAATGTGCCGGCCACGCTGCTGGCCGCCGATGTCCTGGGCGTGATTCAGGGTGATGTTGGGCCAGGTCAGGCCCGTCATCAGGTCATAGAGCGGCGCGAGCACGCTGCGTCGCGGCTGCAAGAGCACCGAATAGTTCTTGGCGTGCGAATCCACGTTGCCGATGGCGATGTTGAAGATCACCGCATCGAGCAGCTGATTGATTTCGCGCGCCGTCATGTGCTCGCGCACCAGGCCAAACATGTCGGCGGTCGATGGACCCCTCACCCCTGAATGGTTGTGCTGATACTTAGCGGCCGGCGGCTTGCCCAAGGCCTGGCAGAAGTCCTCTTGGTGCAGGCGCTGAACGCCCGCGTCCGAAGCCGCGCGGTCATAGCGTTCGACGAGCAGGTAGGATCTGGCCCCGGCGCGCCCGGTTGTCACCGGTGCGACCGCTAGGCCGCAGCGGCGGGCGAGCACCATGCACAGGGCTTCGTTCTGGACGCTGCCGGGCAGGCGCGGGTTGTCGGGCTTGAGAATATGGGTCGAGGCCGCGCCGTTGATGGGAATGGCCAGACCATCGTCGACCATCGCCAGGGGCAACTTCTCCTGGGCGCCGGCAAGGCTCATCGACACCCCCTCCTCCCCGACGAGGAAGGGCCGCGCCGGCAGCTCCTCGATGATCCGCTCCAGGGCGTCGGCGGGCAAAGGCGTCAAGGCTGGCGCGTCGCCGCGCCGCGGCTCGCCCGTGGTGAGCGCGCCCGCCAGGTCACGGCCGAGATTGGCGATCAGGCCGAGGATGTCTTCCTGGGCGACGCCAAGGGCGCGCGTGACCACGCGCAACGGCTCGCCTTCGGGCAACAGGTTCATCAGCCAGGGCACGGTGACCTGCGGCCCATGCCTGGGCTCGGCCATTGGCATGGTCAGGGAGATCGGGAAGCTGTCGCGCCCGCTGGTCCAGGCCGGTTCGTACTGCAGCCACGGCCCATCGGGGCCGGCCTCGATCTGCGCGACCAGCTGGTCGGCGGCATAGATGGGCAGGCCCATGGCTCATGCCTCCGTCAGAATTCAGCCGAGTCGGTGAGGTGCATGCCGGCGGCCTTGGCGGCGGCGAGCGCCTTGCCCAGTTGAGCTGTGGCCTTGCCGGCTTCGAGCTCGACGATGAAGCGCTCGCCCACGCCGATCGACAGAGCGAGTTCACGTTGGGTGAGCCCTAACGCCTTGCGCGCGCGCGCGAGGGTGGCTCCGAAGTCTTTTGCCGTGGCGATCATTTCAGCTTCCCGAGCGGGAAGATAAGAGCGGCTCGGGGCGGCGCGCAAGGCAAATCTTCCCGCTCGGTAAGCTGGGGGACTGTCGACAACATCCTGAGTGGGCAGTTCTTGATCGAGTTCTAGCTTCCCGCTCGGGAAGAATGACGCGCTCAGGGCTCGCAAATCCGATAGTTCTTCCCGCTCGGGAAGATTTGTGGGCGCTCGCGTCTCAAGTCTCAAGCCGGCGGGTCGCCGCCCGAACCGCGCCGTCTCGCTTCGGCGAGTAGAACTGTCAGCGCCTCCGTCGTCTCGCGGCGATCAAACCATACTCCGCCCAACGCAAGGGTCTCTGGGGCGCCGTCGCGCGCCAAGCGGCCGATTGTCAGATCGGTATAGCTTCGCGCCAGGGCCTCGGCAGCCTCCAACATGCAAGCCTTGCATTCTTCAGGATCGGTGTGGGGATCGAGCGACTGGAGTCTCGCAACCAAGGTCTGAATATCGCTCATCGCTGCACGCATGTTCTGGACGCTCAAGGCGGACGTGGGTTTAGGCCTCGTAAGGTCTGACGTTGGCCGCCGCCAGGGGTGTCGGTGTTCCCCAGACGCTTCATCGACAGTCGTCTCCCAGATCGGCGCCGCCGAAGCGGGCTCGTCCGCGATCCAGCTCACGACCCTAGGGCGGGCCGGTTAGGGGCCAAGGCGACCTCGCCGAAGGCGAGGCGGGGCCGACGGACCCTCACGGCCTTCGCTGCGCTGCAGGCCGGTTTCCATCGGTCCCGACCCTGTCCCCTACCCTACTCCCCGCCCTTCCCGGTCGCGAGATCGCGGGAACGAGCCCGCCGATCCGGCAGCAAAGCGGGAGACGACAATGACGACGATGGCGATGGCGCAAGCGGTT
>CAZISF010000106.1:0-11535 GCA_964541915.1 uncultured Caulobacter sp. | reverse complement strand
GCGCTGCTTCTTCAGGATTTCCAGCCGATCGTCGGCGGCGGCTTCGACGCCGGTCTCGATGTGTTGAATGTCGCGGTTGACGCTGTGATAGCGATCGCACAGTGCGCTGAAGTGTCGATCCGACTGCCTGAGACGATGGATCGCCTCGATATTGGCCGGGAACTCCTGGACGAGCGCGTGGGCGACGTGGGTCATGGACGACCTCCTCTCTGAACTGAAGACAAGGCTAGATTGGTCCTCAGGGAGGTGAAAATGCGCTGGATCAAGCGTTCCGTGACGGCGTGGATTGGCTCGGTCGGTTTTCCCGGCCAGGCCTGATCGTCGCCGGGCGGCTGTTTGATGTTCGACAAATGGCGCGTCCCGCGGACGCGCTAGTCAGTCACCTGAACAAACCGCGGCGCCAAGGCGGCGCTGACCCGACGGTTCGCGCCGGATCGCTCCGGCAATGGAGACTCCATGGCAGGCATTGATCCCAACCGCGCCTTCTACCCCCTCAACATCGCTGTCCTGACCGTGTCGGACACCCGCACGCTGGAAACCGACACCTCGGGCGGACTGCTGGTCGACAGGCTGACAGTCGCCGGCCACACGCTGGCCGCCCGAGCGATCGTCAAGGACGATATCGGGCCGATCCGTGACCAGGTCGCAGCCTGGGTCGCCGAAGCGGGGATTGATGTCGTGCTGTCCACCGGCGGCACGGGTTTCTCGCCGCGCGACGTGACGCCGGAGGCGGTCAAACCGCTGTTCCGACGTGAGATGGACGGATTTTCGGTGGTCTTCCACCAGGCCAGCCAGGGCACGGTCGGGGTGGCGACCCTCCAGTCCCGCGCGTTCGCCGGCCAGGCGGGCGACACCTTCGTCTTCTGCCTGCCGGGCTCGACCGGCGCCTGTCGCGACGCCTGGGACCTGGTCCTGTCGATGGAACTCGACAGCCGGTTCAAGCCGTGTTCGCTGGTGGGCCAGATCCCGCGCTTCCGGGACATCTGCCCGTGATCACCTTTGACGAGGCGGCGGTGCTGGTCGCGGGGATCGCCGGCCCGCTGGGAAGACAATCCGTGGCTCTCGCCGACGCGAGGGGCCGTGTGCTGGCCGAGCCGGTGCTGGCCGGACGCGCGTCTCCTTCGTCCCGTGTCTCCGCGATGGACGGCTATGCCGTGCGCGAGGCGGATCTCGCGGTGCTGCCGGTCAGCCTGCCGGTCGCCGGCGAGTCCTTCGCCGGGGCAGGGTTCGCGGCCCCGCTGCCCGTCGGCGCCTGCCTGCGCATCTTTACCGGCGCGCCGCTGCCCACCGGCGCGGACCGGGTCATCATCCAGGAAGAGGTGCGGCGGGACGGCGATCAGGCGCTGTTCGCCCATCCTCTATGTTCGAGGCGGCATCTCAGGGAGACCGGGTCCGACTTCCGGGTCGGCGATCTGCTTGTGCCGGCCGGCCGCTGTCTGAACGCCCAGCAGCTGATCGCGGCGGCGGCGGCCAATCTTGGAGCGTTGCAGGTCTTCCGGCGGCCGAGGGTCGCCATCCTCGCGACCGGCGACGAACTGGCTGCGCCCGGATCGCCTGATCTTCGGCCGGACGCCCTTCCGGAGAGCGTCTCGTTCGGCATTGCGGCCCTTGCCGAGGATTGGGGCGCCCAGGTCGTGTTGCGCTGTCGGTGCGGTGATGACCTCGCCATCCTTCAGGCCGCGGCGGCGGAGGCCGTCGCGGAGACCGACGTGGTGGTGGTCACCGGCGGCGCCTCCGTCGGCGAACGGGATTTCGCCCGTGATATGTTCGCGCCGCTCGGGCTGGAGTTGCTGTTCAGCAAGGTGGCGATCAAGCCGGGCAAGCCGGTGTGGATGGGCCGCGTCGGCGGGACCGTCATCGTCGGCCTGCCCGGCAATCCGACCTCGGCGCTGGTGACCGCGCGCCTGTTCCTGGCGCCGCTTCTGGCCGGACTTGCGGGACGCAATCCGCGCAAGGCGTGGGCATGGCGCTCAATGGTCCTGGCCGGACCGATGGGCCAGGAGGGCGACCGCGAGACCTTTCACCGTGCGCGCCAGGACCGGGGCGAGGTGGTTCTCTCGGACGACCAGGACTCCTCGGCCCAGCGGGCGCTCGCCGCATCGGACCTGCTCGTTCGACGGCGTCCGAACGCGCCGTCGGTCGCGATCGGCGACCGCGTCGAGGTGCTCGATCTCTAGGTCGCTTCGAGAAACTGCGCGAACAGAATGTCGTTTTCCAACCGCATGTGCTCGCCCAGATCCACCGCGATGTCGCGGCAGCAGCGATACAGCACTTTCCAGGTTTGGCAGGCGTCCACCGGCGCGGTGAAGTCGGTCGTCAGGGCCGCCAGCCGCACCAGCTGCTCGTCGACGTCGCGATGCTCCTCCTCCATCCGGCTGATCGGACGGTGGATCATCGGATGGCCCCCGCCGAGCATCAGCGGGAAAAGCACCTCTTCCTCGCGTCGCTGATGCGACATCAGATGGTCGGTCATGATCGCAAGGTGGTCGGCCAGGCCTCGCGGGCAGCGTGGGTGGTCCTGGTGGACCGCCTCGACCCGGCGAGCCAGGGCGATGGCCTCCGGAAACTGGGTGCGATGGACCTCATGATAGCGGCGGAGAATGTGGTCGATCAGGGTGGCGGGCCCTACGTCGGCCCAGGCCTCCTGCACGATGCGTTCAGGCGCGATGGCGGTATCGAATGGCATCAAATGTCTCCTTTGACGCGACCTTGGACCCGTTTTCGATCGTGCGCCTTGAAGGGAGCCGGGACGCCGCTTGACCCGCGACAAGCGGCGACCTGTCGCTGATCTTCAGGTGCGACAGGCCGCGCCCTCTATCGGACGCCGCAGGAACTCAGGAAGCCTGCCGGACCAGTTTCAACGAGGTCTCTCATGGCGTTCGACACTCCGCTGGCCGGCGAAATCTGGTCCAGCAAGTACCGCTTTGCCCCGCAGGGCGGGCATGGCGACCAGGTGGTAGAGGATACATGGCGCCGGATCGCCCGCGCGGTCGCCGAAGCCGAAGACCCGGAGCTTCGAGCGCCGGTCGAGGCTGAATTCTACGATGCCTTGCGGGATCACCGCTTCCTTCCGGCGGGCCGGATCATCGCCGGCGCGGGAACTGCCCGCAGCGTCACGCTGTTCAACTGTTTCGTCATGGGGGGTGATCCCCGACGACCTGGGCGGCATCTTCGACCATGTCCGGGAGGCGGCGCTGACCCTGCAGCAGGGCGGCGGGGTCGGCATGGACTTCTCGTCCATTCGTCCGGCCGGCGCGTTCGTGTCCGGCGTCGCGGCCGATGCATCGGGGCCGCTCAGCTTCATGGACGTCTGGGACGCCATGTGCCGCACCATCATGTCCGCCGGCCAGCGGCGGGGCGCGATGATGGGCTGTCTGCGCATCGAGCACCCGGACATCGAAGCTTTCATCGACGCCAAGCGGGACGGCGGCCACTTCCGCAACTTCAACCTGTCAGTGCTGGTCAGCGACGCCTTCATGGCCGCGCTCGCGGCGGGCGGCGACTGGTCGCTGACCTTTGGCGGCAAGGTCCACCGCGTGCTTCCGGCTGCGGACCTCTGGGCCCGATTGATGCGGGCGACCTACGACTGCGCCGAGCCGGGCGTGATCTTCATCGACCGGGTCAACGCGGCCAACAACCTGGCCGATTGCGAGCAGATCCTCGCCAGCAATCCCTGTGGCGAACAGATGCTGCCGCCTTACGGCGCCTGTCTGCTCGGCTCGATCAACCTGGCCCGGCTGGTGAAGACGCCGTTCGCGACAGGCGCGGCCATTGATGAGGAAGAACTCGGCCAGCTCACGCGGACCGCGATCCGCTTCCTCGACAACGTGATCGACATTTCGCGTTTTCCGCTCGAGGCCCAGGAGACCGAAGCGCAATGGAAGCGGCGACTGGGCCTTGGCGTTACAGGGCTGGCCAACGCGCTGGACTTTTGCGGCGCCCGCTATGGAGGCGACGAGGCCGTCGAGCTCACCCGGCGCTGGCTGGGCGTCATCAAACGGGAGGCTTACCGCACATCCGCCCGCCTGGCCGCCGAGAAGGGGGTTTTCCCCCTGTTTAAGGCTTCCATGCTTGAGCGTCCCAACCTGGCGTCGCTTGACGAGGAGACCCGCGACCTCATCAGCGCCCACGGTCTGCGCAACGGCTGCCTGACGTCGATCGCCCCCACCGGCACCACCTCGATCCTCGCGGGCAACGTCTCGTCCGGGGTCGAGCCGGTGTTCGCCTATGCCTACAGCCGCAAGGTTCGCCAACCGGATGGCTCGACGCGGGAGGAGCCGGTCGAGGACTATGCCCTGGCTGTCTGGAAGGCGGTCCATGGCGACAATCCGCCGCCGGAAGACCTGTTCGTCAGCGCCCAGACGCTGCCCCCCGCCGATCATCTGCGCATGCAGTCGGTCGCCCAGACCATGGTGGACAGCTCGATCTCCAAGACGGTCAACTGCCCGGAAGACATCGACTTCGAGGCCTTCGCGGACATCTACGTCGAAGGCTACCGGCTGGGTTGCAAGGGCCTGACCACCTACAGGCCCAACGCGATCACCGGGTCTGTGCTCAGCGTTCCGCCGTTGGCGAGCGCTGCGCCTGCCCGGCCACCGGAGCCACAGCTGGCGAGCCGCCCGCAGGCGCTGGAGGGTACGACCTACAAGATCAAATGGCCGGAGAGTGATCACGCCGTCTACGTCACCCTCAACGACACCGTCGATACGGACGGGCGGCGTCCGTTCGAGATCTTCGTCAACTCGCGCAACATGGACCACTACGCCTGGACCGTCGGGCTGACGCGGATGATCTCGGCGGTATTCCGGCGCGGCGGCGACGTCTCCTTCGTGGCGGAGGAACTGAAGGCGGTGTTTGACCCCCGCGGCGGCGCCTGGCTGGACGGCCGGTATGTGCCCTCGCTGCTGGCGGCGATCGGCGGCGTTGTCGAGCGGCATATGACCGGTCAGTCACCCGCGCCATGTCAGGGGGAAGGGGACCCGGACCCGGCGGCGGACCCCGCGCCGCGCCTCGGTTGCTGCCCTCGCTGCGGGGCGGCGGCGCTGGTCCGAAAGGAGAGCTGCGATACCTGCCTCGACTGCGGACATTCGAAATGCGGGTGACGGCATCGCCGCCCGCTTGATTTGCGACAAGCGGCCGCCAGCAGCGGCTCAAGGCGGCGCTCGCGAGGGCGGGCTATGGCTGTCTGCCGCCCAGAGTTTGTGAGTCCCGATCATGCCGTCCGCCGCCGCCCGCCGCCGCTATACAGGGCCGGCTCTCCTGAGCTTCGGCTTTCGGCCCTTCTTCCTGGGCGCGGCGGTATGGGCCGTCATCGCTGTACCACTGTGGCTCTGGGTCCATCTCGGCGGACAAGGCGGGCCCTCGGTCGACCGCGACTGGCATGTGCACGAGATGCTGTTCGGCTACGTCGGCGGGGTCGTCGCCGGCTTCCTGCTGACCGCCGTACCCAATTGGACGGGCAGGCTGCCGGTCACGGGCGCGCCGCTGGCCGGTCTCGCCGCGCTCTGGCTGGCGGGTCGCGCGGCCATGCTGCTGGCTCCCGCGCTTCCCGCCGCCGCGGCCGTTGATGCGGCCTTCCTCGTCGTGTTCGCCGCCGTGATCTGGCGCGAGGTTTTCGCCGGCCGCAACTGGCGCAACCTGCCGGTGGCAGTGATGGTCACCCTGTTGGCGCTGGCCAACCTGACCTTTCACGCGCGTCTGTACTGGCCGGACCTGGGTCCGCTGGCCGAGCGCGGCGCGGTGGCCATGATCGCCATGCTGATCGCCTTCATCGGCGGCCGGGTGGTTCCGAGCTTCACGCGCAACTGGATGATGCAGGCGCGGCTGGCGCCCCTGCCAGCGACGGAGGACCGCTTCGACCGCTTCGGCGTGATCGCCGCCGCCGCCGGCCTGGCGGCCTGGATCGCCTTTCCCGATCATCCGCTCGCCGGCGTCGGCCTCCTCCTCGGCGGAACGGGGACGCTGGCGCGGCTGGCGCGCTGGCGGACCGCGAAGGTGCTGACCGACCCGCTGGTCTGGAGCCTCCACGCCGGTTACGGCTGGCTGGGGCTGGGCCTGACCCTGACCGGCGCGAGCGTGCTGTGGCCCGGCGTGGTTCCGCGCACGGCCGGCCTGCACGCGCTGCTGGCCGGAGCCGCCGGGGGCATGACCCTTGCCATGATGACCCGCGCGACCCTCGGCCACACGGGACGCGCGCGCGAGGCCGACCGGGCGACAACCCTGGTTTATGTCGCGGCCAACCTGGCGGCGGTTCTGCGTGTGGCCGCGGCCTTCGCCGTCGCCCAACGCGAGCCGCTGCTGATCGCGGCCGGGAGCCTTTGGGTGCTGGCCTTCGCGGCCTTCGTGCTGCGCTACGGCCCGATGCTCGTCCGCCCGCGGCTGGCCAGCTGATGCGCATCCAGGCCGTTGAGAAGGATCAAGGTGGCGCGGCCCCGGCGCCCTATGTCGGGGCGATCCCCGCGAGCCCGCCCCCATGACCCGCCTCATCGACAGTCTCGGCCGCCGGTTCCAGTACCTGCGGCTCTCGATCACCGAGGTGTGCAACTTCCGCTGCACCTACTGCCTGCCGAACGGCTACCAGAAGACCCAGCCCGCCTCGTTCCTGACCGTGCCCGAAATCGGGCGGCTGGTTGACGTCTTCGCGCAGCTCGGCGTGGGCAAGATCCGCCTGACCGGCGGCGAGCCGTCGGTGCGCCGCGACGTCGGCGAAATCATCCGCCGGGTCCGCGCCACGCCGGGCATCGACAAGGTCGCGGTCACCACCAACGGCTGGAACCTGGCGCGGCAGATCGATGACTGGAGCGTCGGCGGCCTGACCAACCTCAACGTCAGCATCGACTCGCTCGACCGCGAGATGTTCCACCGGATCACCGGCCATGACCGCCTGCCGGCCGTGATGGCGGGCTTGGACCGGGCGCTGGAGCTCGGTGTGCCGTCGGTGAAGATCAACGCCGTCCTGCTGAAGGACGCCGCCGGGCCTTCCCAGTTTGCGCGGTTCGCCGATTTCGTCCGCTCCCGGCCCGTCGCGGTGCGGTTCATCGAGCTCATGCGCACCGGTGACAACGCTGACTATTTCGCGCGCCAGCACGTCGGCGGCCAGGTGCTACGGTCCTGGCTCGAGGCCGGCGGCTGGACACCTCGGGCGCGCGGCCATGACGACGGGCCGGCGGTCGAATACGTCCACCCGGATCACGTTGGACGCATCGGTCTGATCGCCCCCTATGGCGCCGGCTTCTGCGACGGCTGCAATCGTCTGCGGGTCACGGCCAGGGGCAGGTTGCGGCTATGTCTATTCGGCGATGGCGGCATCGACCTGCGCGACCTGCTGGATGAGGACGCCGATCGCGATGCTCTGGCCGCCCGGGTCGTCGGGGCGCTCGGCGGCAAGGCGGCGGGTCATCGGTTGGCGGAGCAGATCACCGGCGACACGCGCCATCTGGCCCAGCTGGGCGGTTGATCAGTTCAGGGCGCCGAGAGGGCTGGCGGCACTGGCGCTGCATTCCCGCGCCGCCATGCCGACCCGGGCCGCGGAAGGCTGCAGATGGCTGTCGATCAGCCGGTCCGGCTTGGCGAGGCGGTCGAGCACGGCGGGCCGGTGGATCATCACCTCGGGGCCGTTCACCGCGACTCCATAGTCCGCGAGGTTGGCGAAGGCGCGCGACAGGTTCTCCGGCGTCATGCCCAGCAGGGACGCCAGGACCCGCTTTTCATGCGGCAGGATCAGGGTCGGACCGCCGCCCTGGCTGACCTGTTCGGCCAGAAGGTAGTTTGCCAGCCGCTCCGAGGCGCCGCGCAGCTTCTGGTTCTTCACCGTGCGAACGAGGCCGCGGTAGCAGCCCGAGAGCTCTTCGGCGACGGCCACGGCAAAGCCCGCGTCTTCCTTCATGGCGCGCCGCACGGCCTCGCCGGAAATCATCAGAATGTCGGACCGCTCGATCGTCCGGGCGGTCATCAGCGCGTCCGCGTCGAGCACGACCGCGGCGAGAATGAAGGTCGAGACCGGACGAAGGACGGCGAGGGTGGTTTCCTTGTCGTTCCAGGTGCCCTGTAGTTCGGCGAGCCCTTCGATCAGAATGTAGAGGAAATCGACCGGGTCGCCTTCCATCAGCAGGGTCGTGCCGGCCGGGAATTTCTGCAGGAAGCCGCCCGCGATCAGATTGTCGAAGGTCCGCGGCATGGCGCTCTTGAACAGCGGCAGGGCCCGGACCCGTTCAATGTCGGCGCTGCGCATAGGCATGCCCATTCTCCCCAATCGTATGGGTTGAATTCATCGATTCGCGCGCCTGATCGCCTTGATGTGGATCAACTCGTGACGGTCTAGCGCTCGCCACTTGATAAATATCAAGTCAAGAGCAAATCTTGAGCAAATAGGTCCGACTATTTGGTCAATACTGACCGCTAACCGCCACAAATATTGCTCTTCATGTCTTGAATTCAGACGCCCTTTGACCCGGATCAATTGTTCCATCTGATCACTGCAGCAGAAACACGCCGTCAGCCGGCGATAGTCGTCGGCGCGGAAGAACGGCTTCGCAGATGGTCGGGGAAACTCCCAAAGCGGCGGATGGCGCCGGTTCGGCGCTCTGGATGAGCACCTTCGCCTTCACCGCCTGTTTCGCGGTGTGGACGATCTTCTCGATCATCGGCGTCCAGATAAAACAGGATCTGGGGCTCAGCGAGGCCCAGTTCGGCCTGCTGGCCGGCACGCCGATCCTGACGGGCTCGCTGGTGCGGGTCCTGCTCGGCGTCTGGACCGACCAGTATGGCGGGCGGCTGGTCAATCTGATGGTCATGCTGTCGGCGGCTCTGGCCACCTTCCTGCTGTCCTACGCCCACACCTATCCGCAGTTCCTGCTCGCCGCACTCGGCGTCGGGATGGCCGGCGGCTCGTTCGCCGTCGGTATCGCGTACGTCTCCAAATTCTTCCCCAAGGAAAAGCAGGGCACGGCGCTCGGCATCTTCGGCGCGGGCAATGTCGGCGCCGCGGTGACCAAGTTCACCGCCCCATTCGTGATGATCGCCTTCGGCTGGCAGTCGGTGGCCCAGATCTGGGCCGGGGCGCTCGCGCTGATCGCCGTCGCCTTCTTCCTGTTCACGCGCGACGATCCCGCGCTGGTCGAACGCCGTCGGACGGGCGCGAAGCCCGAAAGCACGGCGATGCAGTTCACGCCGCTGATGAAGCTGCAGGTCTGGCGCTTCTCACTCTACTACTTCTTCGTCTTCGGGGCCTTCGTCGCCCTTGCCCTGTGGCTGCCGCACTATCTGGTCGGGGTCTACGGCCTGAACATCAAGGTCGCCGGCATGGTCGCCGCGGCCTACTCAATCCCCGGCTCGCTGTTCCGCGTGTTCGGCGGCTGGCTGTCGGACAAGATCGGGGCGCGCCGGGTGATGTACATCACCTTCAGCGTCAGCGCGGTCTGCACGTTCCTCCTGTCCTATCCACCGACTAGCTACATCGTCGACGGCATCCACGGACCGATCGCCTTCCGCGCCGCCATGGGCCTTGGCCCGTTCATGTTGCTTCTGTTCTGCCTCGGCTTCGGCATGAGCCTGGGCAAGGCGGCGGTATTCAAGCACATCCCGGTCTACTACCCGGCCAACATCGGCTCGGTCGGTGGCCTGGTCGGTCTTGTCGGTGGTCTGGGCGGCTTTGTCCTGCCGATCGCCTTCGGCCTGCTCAATGAGCTCACCGGCGTGTGGACCAGCTGCTTCATGCTGCTGTTCGTGCTGGTCGCCTCCGCCCTGACCTGGATGCACTTCGCCATCCGGCGGATGGAGCGGGCGCGGACGCCCGAGCTCTCCCACCTGCCTGAACTGCCCGAAATGTCCGGGCTGCACCCCAATCCTTCCAGCGGACCCGCACCTGTCGCCCCGGCGCCGGTCGCGGCCGCCGGCTGACCCTCAAGGAGAGCCCGATGGCTTCCGCCCCGACCCCAAAGCATGTGCTGACCGACTGGCAGCCGGAGGATCCCGCGTTCTGGGCCTCCACCGGCAAGACGATCGCCAGCCGCAACCTGTGGATTTCGGTCCCCAACCTTCTGCTGGCCTTCTCGGTCTGGATGGTCTGGTCGATGGTCATCGCCAAGCTGAAGCTGATCGGCTTTACCTTCACCACCGAGCAGCTGTTCTGGCTGGCCGCCCTGCCGGCCCTGTCGGGCGCCACCCTGCGCATCTTCTACAGCTTCATCGTACCGGTCTTCGGCGGGCGGATGTGGACGGTGCTCTCGACCCTGTCACTGCTGATCCCCGCGATCGGCATCGGCATGGCGGTGCAGAACCCGCACACCCCCTACATCGCCTTCGTTATCCTGGCCCTGCTGTGCGGCTTCGGTGGCGGCAACTTCGCCTCGTCGATGTCGAACATCTCGTTCTTCTTCCCCAAGAAGGAGAAGGGCAACGCCCTGGCCATCAACGCCGGCTTCGGCAACCTCGGCGTCAGCGTGATGCAGTTCCTGATCCCGGTGGTCATCACCCTGGGCGCCTTCGCCCCGGTGGTCGGCGCGCCGCAGATCGCCGTCGAGAAGGGCATGCAGACCCATATCTGGCTGCAGAACGCGGGCTTCGTCTGGGTCCCCTTCATCCTCGCCGCCGCCGCCGCCGCCTGGATCGGCATGAACGACATCAGCTCGGCCAAGGCGTCCTTCGCGACCCAGTCGGTGGTCTTCAAGCGCAAGCACAACTGGATCATGTGCTACCTCTACGTCGGCACCTTCGGCTCGTTCATCGGCTTCTCGGCGGCCTTCCCGCTGCTGGCCAAGACGCTGTTCCCGGCCGTCATGGTGCTCAAGATCGCCTTCCTCGGCCCGCTGGTCGGCGCCCTGTCGCGCGCGATGACCGGCTGGGTGTCCGACAAGTGGGGCGGCCAGCACGTCACACACTGGGTGTTCCTGGCCCTGTCGGTCGGCGTGCTGGGCGTCCTCTACAGCGTCGGCGCCACCGGCGCGGCGGCGTCCTTTCCCCTCTTCTTTGCGGCCTTCCTCTGGCTGTTCTTCTGGACCGGCGTGGGCAACGCCTCGACCTTCCAGATGATCCCCGCGATCGTCCGCGCCGACATGCCCCGGCTGATGCCGAAGGCCGACCTGGCGACCCGTCTGAAGGCCTCGGACATGGAGGCGGCGGCGATCGTCGGCTTCAGCTCGGCCATCGGCGCCTACGGCGGATTCTTCATCCCGATGGCCTTCGGCGACTCGCTCAAGGCGACGGGCGGCCCGGCGACGGCCCTGCTCATCTTCTTCGTCTTCTACCTCAGCTGCGTGGCCGTGAACTGGGCGTTCTACGCCCGCCGCAAGTCGCTGCTGAACACCCCCACGCTTACCCTTGTTCCGGAGCCTGCGGCATGAGCCATACCCTCGACCGCCTCGCGTTTTTCACGCGCAAGACCGAGCTGTTCTCCGACGGCCACGGGGTGATGAACGACGATGACCGCACCTGGGAAGAGGCCTACCGGTCCCGCTGGCGGCACGACAAGATCGTCCGGTCGACCCACGGCGTGAACTGCACGGGCTCCTGCTCGTGGAAGATCTACGTCAAGGGCGG
>CAZISF010000105.1:0-11601 GCA_964541915.1 uncultured Caulobacter sp. | reverse complement strand
CTATGAATCACGCATCCCGCAGCCCGTGAATCCCTGAATGTCGATTGGTCCTAGTCGAGGCGCCACGGCGGGAAACGGCGGATCGTCCCGGCGTGATAGAGGCAGACGCTGTTGCCGGACGGATCCCGCAGCCGCGCCTCGCGCCACTGCCAGCTCTGGTCCGCAGGATCGCTGTCGAACGCGAGACCGGCGGCCTTGAGGCGGGCGACAGTCGCGTCGAGATCGTCATCCTCGAAATAGACCACCGTGTCCGAGACGCCGGCCGCTTCCGGCGCGAGATGCAGGGAGAAGGTCGGCGGCTCGCCGCCGTCGGCGTCGGGGCACTCGAAGCGGGCGTAGTGATCGTTGCGGACGATCAGCCTCAGGCCGAGGGCTTCATAGAAGGCGATCGATGCGGCGAGATCGCGGGCGGAGGCGGTGACCTGGTTCAGACGCATCGTCGCTAGATAGGCGCGGCGGGGCTGGACGCTAGAGGCCGGCCTTCAGGAAGGTGGTCAACTGGTCGAGAACCGGGGCCCTGCCCCGCAGCGGTCGCGACAGCGCCAGCACGATGCCGGCGTGATCGATACCCGGATAGTATTCCGCCTGAACCGTCGCGCCGGCGGCACGCAGCGCCTTTTCCAGCTTGCGGCTGTTGCGCGGATAGACGGTGGTGTCGGCCTCTCCGGTGGCGAGGAACACCGGTGGTGAGTCCGGGCTGACGAATTGGATCGGCTGGGTCAGGGTCAGGTCGGCGGCCTCGCCGAAGGTGCGCTTCGTGACCGGACCGTCCAGCGGCAGGAAGGCGTAGGGGCCGGCCAGACCGGCGACGCCGCGGATCACCTTCGGATCAACGCCCGCGCGGGTCAGATAGCCGGGATCCAGCGCCAGCATCATGGCGTTGTAGGCCCCGGCGGAATGGCCGACGAGCACGATGTGCAACGGGTCGCCGCCGAACTGAGCGGCATGGTCGGCCGCCCAGCGAACAGCCAGGGCGCAATCGTCGAGGAAGTCGGGGAAGCGCACCTCCGGGTACAGCCGGTAGTCCGCCACGATGGCCACAAAGCCACGCGAGGCCAGGGCCTGGCCCACCCAGCGATAGTCGCCGCGCCGGCCGGAATCCCATGAGCCGCCGTAGAAGAACACCGCTGTCGGCAATCCCGGGGCCGGGACAGCGGGGGTGTAGATGTCGAGCTTCTGGCGTGGGTTCGGTCCGTAGGCGATGCCGGCCGCACCCCGTCTGGCAGGGTCGCGCGGCGCGAGCGTCGCGAACATCGTCAGCGGAGAGCAGGCGGCCGCGAATCCGGCGGCCAAGGCGGTCAGTCCGGCAAGCAGGGTGCGGCGCGTCTGGGTCATGTGACGGACTTAACGCGGTCCGCGAATGCGGCAAGGCCTACCGCTGACCGTCGACCAGCTTGCCGATGGCGTCGAGGTAGGTGGTGAAGGCCTGTCGGCCCGCATCGGTCAGCGTCAGCGTCGTGAGCGGCTTGCGGTCGACAAAGCTCTTGGCCACGGCGACATACCCGGCGTCCTCGAGCTTGCGCAGGTGGGCCGACAGGTTGCCGTCGGTCGCCTGCAGCCGGGCCTTCAACGTGTTGAAGTCCGCGGTCACCGCCCCCGACAGGAAGGCCATGATGCCCAACCGCACGCGGCCATGGATGACCTCGTCGATCCGGTCGATGTCGAATCCGTCGGTCATGACGAACGCTTTCTCAAATCGTGTCCGAGGGTTCCTGACGCATCAGGATGTATCCCGGCAACGCCATCAACAGCAGCAGGGCGGCGGAATAGACCAGATAGACGATCGGATCGACCGCGAGCCAGGCTACCAGCAGCGCCCCGGCGTAGGAGCCGACCGCCGTCATCCAGATCCAGCGCTTGCGCGTCATGGCCGCCGCGACGCTCCAGCCCATGCCGTAGAGTCCAAGGATCAGCGGCGGGAAGATCAGCACCGGGACGGAACTGTGGGTCCTGGCGGCGAGAATGCCGATGGCGAGGCTGATGACGAAGATGGTCCAGCCCATCGACGCCCAGGCCGCGCTCGAGGCGCGATTGCCGGGCGACTGGGCCCCCGGCCGGGCGTTCCCGCCCCGTCGCAGCCAGACCAGCTGGACGAGGAACAGGATCAGCGCCACCGGCCAGATAAACGCCAGAGTGACCTGCGGCAGGTTCAGGACCTTCGACACCACCGCCCAGTGGGCAACGCCGGCGACGCCGAACGTCACGCCGGCGGCGACCAGGATCGATCCTCCGAGCAGCGGCGCGCTTTGCCCCTCCTGCGCCAGCGCGCGCATGAAGGCGATGTCGTCTTTCAGGGTCTGGATCTTCTCGTCGGTCATCGCAGCCTCTCCCGGCCATGGTCTGTGATTCCGGGGATAACGCCGTCACTTTGTATTGTAAAGTGCTTTCTCGTAGACTGACGGGAAGGTAGGCGCGTCCGATGCACAAAACGGGGAAGACGCCATGACCGACCTGCCCATCCTGCATCATTTCGACAGCTCGCCCTTCTCGGAGAAGGTGCGACTGCTGTTCGGCCTCAAGGGCCTGGCCTGGGGGTCGGTGAAGATCCCCAACATGATGCCCAAGCCGGACTACACGCCCCTGACCGGCGGCTATCGCCGGACGCCGTCGCTGCAGATCGGCGCGGACATCTACTGCGACACCCAGATCATTCTCGCCGAGATTGAACGGCGCTGGCCGCAGCCGCGCGCCGTGCGGGGCGGCCTCGACTGGGCGATCAACCTGTGGGCCGACCGGCCGTTTTTCCAGGCGACGGTGCCGATCATCTTCGGCACGCTGGGCGACCAGACGCCCGAGGCTTTTCTGAAGGATCGCGAGCAGCTGTCCGGCCGGCCGTTCGACATCAAGGCGATGAAGGCCGCCGTCGGACCGATGAAGGGCCAGTGGCGGGCACAGGCCGCCTGGCTCGAGGACCAGCTGGTCCAGTCGACCACCGGCTGGCTGAACGGCGAGACCGCCGGCCTCGCCGACATCGCCGCCTACATGAACATCTGGTTCCTCGGCGGCGCCCTGCCCCCCGCGCTCGCGGAGCTGACGGCCGGCATGCCGAAGCTGGGCGAATGGGCCGCATGCGTCGCGGCGCTGGGCCATGGCAAGCCGACGGAAATGTCCGGCGCCGAGGCTCTCGCGATCGCGATGGTCACCGCGCCCGAGTCCGGCCTGAAGCACGATATCCGCGATCCGCTCGGCCTGGCGCCGGGCGACAAGGTCGTGGTCATGGCGGACGACTATGGCCGCGATCCGGTATCCGGTGTGCTGGTCGCCGCGACGCCGCGCACCGTGACCCTGGCGCGCGAGGACGCGGCCGTCGGCACGATTCACGTCCATTTCCCCCGGGCCGGCTACATCGTTGTGCCGGGCTGACCGTTATAGCTTGAACCCGCCTTCGCAGATCTTCTCGAAGGCGGCCTTGCTGATTTTCGTCCAGGCCTTCTTCACGGGATTGCGGAAGTACAGGGGGTCCTTGACCTTCGAGGGGTCAAAGCCGTCCTCGACGAGGTCGACCTTGCGATACTTGAAGGTGCCGGTGATCTCGATCTGACGCTGCAGCCGCAGGAACAGCGGCTGGGCGTAGGCCGGCAGCTTCGATTCCACGTGGGTGTAGAAGGCCGCGAGATCGAAGTCGTCATTGACCGTCAGGGCGACCATCCCGGCGCGACCGTCCTGCTGCGGCACGGCGACGCCATAGACGTTGGCCTCCTCGACGCCGGGAGCCTCGGCCAGCTGGTCGGCGACCTCGCCCGTCGACACGTTCTCGCCTTTCCAGCGGAAAGTGTCGCCGATCCGGTCGATGAAGTAGAAATAGCCGTCCGCGTCCTGGCGCATCAGGTCGCCGGTCCGGAACCAGGCGTCGCCCTTCTCGAAGACGTCGCGCAGCACCTTCTTCTCGGTCGAAGCCTTGTCGGCGTAGCCGGTGAAGTTGGTCCGCGGGTCGCTGGTGTCGATCTTGCCGATGCATTCACCGATCTGGTCGGGGCCGCATTCGATGCAGCAGCCGTTCGGGCCGCGGACGGGCTGTTCGGTCGCCACATCGAACTGGACCAGGCGGGCGTTGGCGCGCTTCTTCAGCCACTTCGGCAGCCGGCCGATCGCCCCGACATGGCCGTCGAAGTTGAACATCGACACATTGCCTTCGGTCGAGCCGTAGAACTCCATCACCTGCGGGATGTTGAAGCGCTCGACCATCTGTTCCCAGACATCAGCCCGCAGGCCGTTGCCGAAGGCCAGCCGCAACTTGTGATCACGCTCCAGCGGATCGGGCGGGCTGTTGACGAGATAGCGGCACAGTTCGCCGATGTAGACGAACATCGTGCAGGCTTCGTCGTGCACGTCCTTCCAGAAGTGGGTCGTCGAGAACTTCTTGCGCAGCACGACCGACGCGCCGGTCAGCAGCGCCGCGCCCATGCCGCACAGCCCGCCGGTGGCGTGGTAGAGCGGCAGCACCTGATAGATCCGGTCGGTCGCTTCCGCGCCCGTCGCCCCGGCGAACCCCCGCATGTAGAGCTGGACGCGCATGTGGTTGATGCGCGCCGCCTTGGGCAGGCCCGTCGTCCCGCTGGTGTAGATCCACAACGCCGTGTCGCTGGCCCGCAGCTCGCCGCGAGCCGTCAGCCGGTCCGGGCGCAGGTTGCTGCAGCTCTTCAGCGCGGCGACCAGGTCGCGCCGGTCGCCGGCGACCGGGCCCAGCGTCCATTGGGCGATGTGCTTGGTCAGCTGGTCCCGGACGGCCTCGAAGGCCGGCGAGGTCTCGCCATCGACCAGGCAGTGCAGGGCGCCGGAGATGTTCAGGCAATGCGCCAGCGGCGCACCCGTCAGGTTGGTGTTGATCAGGGCCGTGGCGACCCCGACCTTGGTCAGGCCGTACCAGATCGCCAGATACTCGGCGCGATTGGGCATGAACAGCGCAACGGTCTGACCGCGCGTGATGCCCTGTTCCTTGGCCCAGTGTGCATAGCGGTTGGCCAGGGCGTCGACGTCGCCATAGCTGAGCGTCTTGCCCTCGAAGGTGATCGCCGGACTGTCGCGAAAGCGGTCGACCGCCGCCTCCAGATCGTCGCAGATCAGCTCCTTGCTGTCGGGCGCGATGGGCTTGACCCACTTCAACGTGCGACTGAGGCCCTTGAAGAACCTGACCTCGCGCGCGATCCGCGCCTTAAGCTTCATGAGTACGCCCTCCGAACGCCCCCAATGTTTCGCCTGTCGAGCGAATTGGGGTCAAGCCAAGCCTAGGGGTCAGGCATTGCGGGCCGGTGAACGTGGCGCAAAGAGCGCACCCGGCTGCCCTTAATCGAGGCGCCCGGCGCTGAGGGGGCCGCAAGGGCGACGTCAGAACTCACTACCGACGACCCTATCATCTTCATGTATTCGATCCCCAATTTCGCCGGATAAAGCACATATTTCAGACATGATTTCCGTTGCGCCAGTGCACCTCAGTATCTCACCCCATTAGGGGTGCCCTTGTCGTCATCCACATCTCCGTTTTGTATAATCGGAACCCTTTCAGCGCATTGACCGTTGAACAACTAGTCAATTCTCGCAGAAAGGCCCGCCATGACTTTGGATCGTGAAGCTGCTCTCGCGTTGTTCGGCAACGCCGCCCCGATGCCCGCCACTGCCGGGGGCGCACCCTTTTCCTCCAGCCCGCCGTTTTCTCCGGTCGGTAACGACGCCCTGACCGCCCGCATGAGCGGCGTATCGACCCGCAAGGGACCCGACTGGCGCCTGGTTGCCCCGATCGGCATCGCCGCCCTTTGCGCCGGCGCTGTTCTGGTGATCACCGCCCAGGGCGACAATGCGCGACCGGGCAAGTCCGTGGCCGCGACGCCGGCCCCGCGCCCCGTGGCCATGGCGGCCACGGCGAGGCCGGTGGAACCGGCCCCCATCGAAGCCACGCCGGTCGCGCCGCCGCCCCTCGTCGTAGAGGCTCCGGCCGCCCGTCCCGCACCCGAGATCCGGGCTCGCAGCGCGGAACCCGCGCGTCGCGCTTCGCCGGCGCGCAGGGCCGAGGTGGCCCCGACGCCTCCCGCCGAGACGAGCGTGCATGAACCCTATGTTCCGCCGCCCGCGCCGGTAGCGACTCCGGTTGAACCGACCACGCCGCCGGTCATCGTCGCCCCGGCCGCCCCGCCGCCGATCGTCGCGCCCGAGCCGACGCCCATGGCCCCGACGGTGACGCCGGACCCGACCACGCCGCCGCAGTAGTCGGCTGACGAAAAGTCCAAGGCAGAGGCCCTCCCGACGGGAGGGCCTTTTGCGTTTCGGCCGTAGACTGCATCCGACTCCGGAGATCGACTCATGCCCCAGCGCCTCGCCCTGACCGCCCTGCTCGTCGCCGAGTATGATCCGGCCATTGCCTTCTTCACCGGCAAACTGGGGTTCGACCTGATCGAGGACACCGCCCAGGGCGGCGACAAGCGCTGGGTGGTGGTCGCGCCGCCCGGATCGCCGGGGGGCGGCCTGCTGCTGGCCCGGGCGGCGGACGCCGACCAGCGGGCCGTCATCGGCAAACAGGGCGGCGGGCGCGTGTTCCTGTTCCTCGAGACCGACGATTTCGACCGCGACCACGCGCGCATGGCCGCGTCCGGCGTGCGGTTCCTCGAGCTTCCCCGCCGCGAGCCCTACGGTTCCGTGGCCGTATTCGAGGACCTTTGCGGCAACCGCTGGGACCTTATCCAGCGGCCCAGGGGACACGCACCGAAAGCGGCGCATGTCCCCTCGCCTAGCCCGTGACCGCCGTCGCGTTCAGGGCCTCGCGCCAGTGCCGTTCGCGGCTCTTGAGCTTGCTCGTCAGCTCCCAGCCGGACAGGTCGTCTTCTTCCAGCGCCTCGATGTCCTCGATGGTGAAGGCGTCGGCGCCGTGGGTCTTCCATTCCGCCTGCAGCACCTTGTTGGGATGCGAGCCGAGCTTGAGCGGAAACCAGACGCCGTTCCGACAGGTGTCGAGGTTTGGCGTCGCCTGGACCCAGGCCTGGCCCGTCGCCGCGCACCGCACGGCGAAGACCCCCGGCCGGGATTTGCGCTCCTTGTAGGCCGCCAACAGTTCCTTGCGACGTTCCCGGCTCATGACGGATCTCCGAAGAAGGGCGCGGCGAGCCGCAGGGCGTGGTCACGGACATCGCCCGGCCAGGCCGCCGTATGGGTCTCGAAGGCCGCGCCATCGGCCGCGTAGAGCGCCCGCACCGCATCCTCAAAGCCCGGCGCGTCGCCGGCCAGGGTGGTCATGAAGGTGTAGGCGCTGTCGCGGGCGGCCCGGGCGCGCTCGCGCGGGTCCTTGCGGGCCGCCTCGACCAGCTTGCGCAGCGCCACCGACGCCCCGCCCGGCTGGGCCGCCAGCCAGTCCCAGTGGCGCGGAAGCAGGGTCACCTCACGCGGCACCACGCCCAGCTTCGGACGGCCGGGACCTTTGGCCTCGATGGCGGCGACGCGGGCGGCGACCTCGGCGACGGTGCCGCGCAGATCGACCTCGACCCGGCGACTGTCGTCATCCGACAGGATCAGGACCGAAGCGTTGGGACGCTGGTTGAGCACGCCGCGAACCGCCGGGGCGACATCGGACAGCGGGCCGGCCGCGATCAGGCGCTGACCTTCAAACGCGGCGCAGGGGGTTTCGGGGTCGTGGGCCATGACGGCGCTCCTTTCAACAGAGCGCGCCTTTTACCCGGGCAAAATAGAATGTCAATAACGTCCGGGTATAATCAAACCGGATCGATCGGCGTCGAGAAGCCGATATAGCCGCGCTCGACCATCCGGCGCATCGCCTCGTAGGCCTCGGCCAGTTCCTCGAACGTCTGGCGCAGATGCGTGAGCTGGCTGAGATCCTGCGGCGTCATCTTGCCGCCGCCGGCGGAAACGGCCAGCGCCTGGGCAACCCAGGTCGCGCGGGCGGACGCGGCCGCCACGGCCAGCCGCTGGAACTTCTTCGCGTCCCCGGCGCCGAGCGCCTGGCCGATGACCGCCTTGTTGGCCGCGAAGGTCGTGTAGTCGATGTGTTCGAGCACGCCCCGCATGCGGCGCTGGGCCTGGGGATCGCTCTGATCCTCCGGCTCGAAGTGGTCGTTCGGACGACGGAAGTTGCTGGTGCGGGTTACGGACATGCGTCCTGCCTTCAGACGGACCGCCGGGACGGCCCCAAATTCCCCTGAAGCTTAGAATGTGTCGCGTTAACACGGTCTTAGGGCGCGCCCCGGGTCAGGGGCATCCAGTAGTAGCCGTCCGTCGTGAAGCGCCCCTCCCCCAGTTTCAGCGCGAACGGCTCAAGGCCCCAGCGCTGGAAGCCGCGGCTTTCGTAGAGCGCAACCGCCGCCGCGTTGGTCGAGACCACGACGAGCTGCAGGACCTCAACCTCGCCGCGGGCATGGTCGATCACCGCATCGAGCAGCCGGCCGCCGAGGCCCCGGCCGCGGGCCGAGGCGCGGACGTACATGCTCCAGACCGTGCCCTTGTGCTGTTCGCGCAGGGCCTTGTGCCTTGCGAAGCCGGCCATGGCGACGAGTTCGCCGTCGATGAAGCCGCCGAACAGGGTCGTGGCGGCCAGCGTGGCGGCGCTGGCCTCGACGGTCTTGGCGCGCTCTTCGAGGATGTCCGTGCCGAAGGACTCCGGCTCGGCCGTCATCGCCTCGATCCGGAGCGCACGAAAGGCGTCGACGTCGGCGGCGGTGAGGCTGCGGA
Organism: uncultured Caulobacter sp.; assembly: GCA_964541915.1. Classification (GTDB taxonomy): domain Bacteria; phylum Pseudomonadota; class Alphaproteobacteria; order Caulobacterales; family Caulobacteraceae; genus Caulobacter. The sequence continues at coordinate 2,934 of CAZISF010000105.1, read as the reverse complement.
TGGCGACGTCCGTCACTTGCGGCTCCGGGCGATCGTACGCTCCACGGCGTCGGCGATGATCCGGCGCAGCAGGGGTTCGGGGATCGGCCGGTCCGGCTGGAAGCGGATCGTGCCCTTGCTGGTGGAGAAGCCGTCAAGCTCCGGCAGGAAGGCGTCGACCAGACCACCGGGATAGAAGGCGCAATGGCCCTTCGCCGCCGCGAAATAGCAGACCACCTTCCCGTTCAGCCGGAAGGCCGGCATGCCGTAGCTGATGCACTCCACGGCGTCCGGGATGACGTCCAGCACCGTCGCGCGGAGGGTCTGCAACGCGGCGCGCTGGGCGTCAGGCAGGCCGGCCAGATAGGCGTCGGTGGAGACCGGAGGCGCCGCGCCGCGCATCGGAGCCGCCTAGCGGAACATGCAGGTCACGCCTGCCCAGAGATCGGTGATCTTGGCGCCGGCGTCGCGCCCGGCCAGCAGGCCGCCGACCGGCGCGTCCGCGTCGATCGTGAACTCGATGCCGAGCGTGCTTTCCTCGACCGTGGTCGCCGGGAACTGCGCCAGCAGTTCGGCGCGGGTCGAGCCGATGCCGACGCCGTTCATGAAGGCCAGCGACCCGCTGCCGCGCTCGTCGACCGTCCAGCCGGCGAACTTGCCGTCCTGGAACAGGGCGGTCAGGCCGTCGGGCCATTCGACGAAGGTCAGCGGACCGGCGCCGCACTCGCTGTTGACGCTCTCCTTGCCGGCCACGCCCTCGGCCTTGTTGAGCATCGACAGGGCGTCGGCCTTGGCCAGGCCGAAGGCGACCGGCCGGGTCGAGCCGGTGTCGGCGATGACGATGGTCAGCCCGCCGCTGTCGAGATCGAGCGCCAGACCCGCCTCCGGCGCGGGCGCCATGGCCGGCGGCGGCGCGGCGGCTGGAGCGGGCTTGTCACAGGCCGACAGGGCCAGGGCGAACAGGACGGCAGGGATCAGGCGGGCGTGGGTCATGCCCCAGCCTAGACCGCCGTTCAGTGAACGGTCGAGTCCCTGCTCGCCGCCGCCCGTCGGCTGGCCGAGAGGGCCAGCAGGATGGCCGGGGCGACCACGGCCGCGCCGAGGATGAAGGGGCCGTTGATCACCTTGGCGAAGATCAGGCCGGCGCTGAGCGGTCCGGCCACCCGCGCCAGGGCGCCGGCGGCGTTGTTGAGCCCCATGATCTGGCCCTGGCGATGCGGGTCGGCGGCGCCGGAGATCAGCGCCCCGACATTGGGGAAGGCCACCGAGCTGCCGATCGCGTTGAGGCACATCAGCACCGTGGTCATCACCCCGCCGGTCGAGACGATCTGCAGCAGCATCGACACGGTCGCCAGCGCCATGCCGACGGCCAGCATCGGCCCGGCGCCGTAGCGCTCCGACAGCCGGCCGGTCAGCAGGGTCTGGGACAGGAAGGCGCAGACCCCGACGCAGGCGAAGGCGAAGCCGATGTTGCGCGGCGTCCAGTCGAACCGGGCCTGTGCCCAGAGGCCGAACACCGACTCGATGCCGGTGAAGGCGAAGCCGACGAGGAAGGTCAGCAGGATCAGCCGGCCGATCACCGGATGGCGCAGCGCCTCGTCCAGCGCCGCCCAGCGGCTGGCCCGGTGCGAGAAGCTGGTCTCGCGGATGCGGCTCTCACGGATCACCGTGACCACCGCGGCCACGCAGAGGAAGGCCAGGCCCGAGGCGATGAACAGCGGGATGCGGAAGCCCGCCGGGCCGATGCCGGTATGGGCGAACAGCCCGCCGATCGAGGGCCCGACGATCAGGCCGACGTTCCAGGCCGCGCCCTGGTAGCTGAGCTGGCGCGCGCGCTTCGCCACCGGGGTGACGTCGGCGATATAGCCCTGGATCACCGCCCCGTTGCCGGCCGCCAGCCCGCCGAGCAGGCGAATGAGAAAGGCCATGCCGATGTTCGGCGCGAAGGCCAGGCAGAGGTAGCAGAGCCCGTTGGCCGTGATCGTCGAGATCAGGATCGGCTTGCGGCCGTAGCGGTCCGACAGCCGGCCCCAGAACGGCTCGCCGAAGAAGGCCCCGACCGAATAGGCCGAGAAGATCAGCGCCATCTGCCAGGCCGGGGCGTTGAACGAATGGGCGTAGAACGGCAGCAGCGGGACGATGATCCCGAAGCCGAGCATGTTGATGAACACCACCGCGATCAGCGACGCCGCCGCGAACCGGGGCGCGGTCGACGGCGCCTCCGGCGACGGGGGCTGGGCGGGATCGGCGGGGGACATGTGAACGGTGATAGGTTGAGGGAGCCGGGGCGGCAACCTTCTTCCTCGTGCGAGGGGCGGAGTCGCCTTGCGGAGCCCGGGGTGTCGCCGGCTCAGCCGCCCTGCTTCACCGAGCGTTATGCGACGGTTCTGGCGGCGGGGGTCTTTGCGGGAGCAGGATTGAACATGCCTGCCCGCTGCTGAGGCGTGCCGCTGGCGGCGATCCGCGCCGCTTCGCGCATGGCGCGGGCGATAGCGGCATCGTCGAGGGAGTTTCTCATGACGGGCTCCTCTCGGCGAGTATAGCACCGCCGTCCACGGCGTCCCAGACGCGCCAGGTGTCGACCAGCGGCTTGTAGAGTGTCTCGAGGTTCTGGACGCTTCGGCCAAACCGGCGACGCAGGTCCGCCTCTGGCACCCCATGGCCGCCGAGCGAAGGTCGTCTTCCCCGCCCCGTTCGGCCCGGCGATGATCAGGGCTGTCGGCATGGGTGCATTATATCGTGACACCCGCAATCGCAGAACCCTTCCCCCTCAATGGGGGAAGGGCAGGGTTGGGGGTGTATTCCGGGCGTTTGGCGATCAGCCCTGATGGGCGCCGCGCCGTGAAGCGCTCTCCCCGCAAATCGGGCGGAGCCCCCCCCACCCCCGCCCCGGCCCCCCCCGGGGGGGGGGGGGGGTTTGGGGGGCCGGGGGGGGGGCGCCCCCCCGGGCGGGCC
>CAZISF010000104.1:0-11785 GCA_964541915.1 uncultured Caulobacter sp. | reverse complement strand
AGATTCCGAGCGGGTTCTTGCGCAGCGTGTCGGCGTCGCGCGGCGGCTGCACGGCGACGGTGAGGATGGCGGACCAGCGTTCGGTGCTGGCGAGCGATCCGTCCTGATAGCGCCGCTCGATCCAGGCGATGCGGAAGCTCGACGGCGAGGCGCGGATGACCGACGACACCTCTATCGCGACCTGCTGCCTGCCGACCTTGGCGAAGGGATCGTTAGCGCGGGCAAAATCATTGAGCGCCAGCGCACCGGCCTGCGTGGTGAAGTCATAGGCGCGCAGCCAGTTCTGCCGCACGATGATCGCGTCGGCGGGTATCGAGCGGACCTGCTCGATGAACCGCGCGAGGTAGAAGGCGATCTGCGGATCGGAGGGTTGGTAGTCGGCGGTCGCCGGGGCGATAGCCTGTGCCTGTCCCAGCCGATCGACCTGCACCACCCAGGGCACGATCGAGCCGTTCAGCGACTGCCAGAACAGCGCGCCGGACAATCCCGCCGACAAGGCGAGCGAGCCGAAGGCCATCAGCCGCCAGTTCTTCGCCTGCACGCGGGCGGAACCGATGCGGTCGTCCCAGACTTGGCTCGCGCGCTGGTAAGGCGTCTCGGGTTGCGGGGATTTGCCGTAATGGGCGGACGGTCGCTTGAACATGGTCAGTCGCTTTCGGAGAGGTTGACGGAAGAGCCGCCGCCGTGGGCATCGCCGGATTTGACGGCGTGAGCGGCGGCCTGGACGCCGTGCGTCATCTGCTGGTTGCGCTTCATGCGCCTGGCCCAGGCAGGCGGATTGTCGGAGGACGAAGATGGGGCGGCTGGCGTGGTGGCGGTCGTCGCCTCGGTGGATGCGGCTTCGGCAGCGCCGGCTTCACCGGACACGGCCCGGCCACCGGCCGCGAAGCTCTCCTTCAGGGAAGCGGCGGCACGGCGGAACGGGCTGGCGGCGGCCGAGCCGACTTTCGACGCGCCGGTGGAGGCGACATTGCCGAGACCGGAAGCCACGCCCGATGCCCCGGACTGTCCGGCCGCGCCGAGGCTGTAGGCGGTGGACGCCCCACCCGCGAGTGCGGCGCCGCCACGCGCGGCGGCAGCGGCCCCTCCGGCAAGGGCGGCACCACCGGACGCGACCGCACCAACGGCGGCTGCGCCCGCTGCGACCATGCCACCTGCGGCGAGACCCGTGCCGACCGCCGCGCCTGCGCCAAGCTGCGGGCCGCCGGAGATTAGGCCGTTGGCGATGCCGGGGCCGAAGATACCCAGGCCCAGCAGCGACAGCGCGGCGAGCACGATGGTCATGGCGTCGTCGATCGAAGGCGTTGCGCCATTGAACCCTTGGGTGAACTCGGAGAACAGCGTCGAGCCGATGCCGATGATGACCGCGAGCACTAACACCTTGATGCCCGACGAGATTACGTTGCCGAGCACCCGTTCAGCCATAAAGGCCGATTTGCCGAACAGGCCGAACGGGATCAGCACGAAGCCGGCGAGCGTCGTCAGCTTGAACTCGATCAAGGTGATGAAGAGCTGGATGGCGAGGATGAAGAAAGCGAGCAGGATCAGCGCCCAGGCGAACATCAGGCAGGCGATCTGGATGAAGTTTTCGAAGAACGAGACCCAGCCCATCAGGTCGGAGATGGAATCGAGCAGCGGCCGGGCAGCGTCGAGGCCGGTCTGCGCGACTTTGCCGGGGCGCAGGAGATCGGCGGTGGTGAAGCCGGTGCCGGACGCTTTCAGACCGAGACCGGCGAAGCTCTCGAAGACGATGCGGGCAAGATTGTTCCAGTTGCCGATGATGTAGGCGAAGACGCCGACGAACAGCGTCTTCTTGACCAGCCGGGCGATGATGTTTTCGTCGGCGCCCCACGACCAGAACAGCGCCGCCAGCGTCACGTCGATGACGATCAGCGTGGTGGCGATGAAGGCCACCTCGGGGCGCAGCAGGCCGAAGCCACTGTCGATGTAGCGGGTGAAGACTTCGAGGAAATGGTCGATGACGCCGGCGCCCTGCATGTCAGCGGCTCCCGTTCTGGTCTGGCGTGGAGGCTGGCGCGGCCGGGAACAGCGTCGTCGGTGCGCCCGACGCGGCCGGCTCCGGCTGACCCAGGAACCGGCGGCGGTTCTCGGCCCAAGCGCGCAGGCAGGACGGATCGCGCCCGCCGGCTTCACCCATCGCGCCACAGCGGGCGAGTTCCGCGCGCAGCGGATCTCGCGCCGTGACGGGCTGCGCTACCGCTACCAGATCGTCCGGTCTGTCGGCGGGCCGGTTCATCTCGATCGCGGTGGCGGTGATCGCCAGCGCGACGAAGACGACGGCGCCGATGCGCGCGAGGGTCTTGCCGTCCATGACGCTGCCTCGCTTAGTTGTTGCCGTGGAACATCTGCGCGTTGCCGGGCTGGTAGCCCGTGCCCGGCGTCAGGAAGCGGCGGCGCTGTTCGCGGCCCTGTTCGGCGGCGGTGGCGCGTTCGGCATCGGTCAGCGCCTGCGCGCGGCCGTTGGCGGCGACGACGGCGGTAAGATCGGCGAGCTGCTGTGCCTGAAGTGCGAGAAGCTGGTTGCCGGCCTGCGTCGCCTGCAACGCGCCGGTCGCCGACTGGCTCGCACCGACCAGCGCTGACATCTGCGTGCGGTTGGTGTCGATATTGGCGACGACGGTGGCCTGCAAGCGCATGGCGTCCTGCAAGCCGCCGACCGTATTCTGCCAGCGCGAGCGGGCATCGGCGACGAGTTGCGCGTCCGTCCCCGACATGGGGACATTGCCGTATTTGGTCTGGAACGCCCGGTCGATCTGCTGAACGTCATAGGCGATGTTCTGCGCCTGCTGGAGAAGCTGTTGGGTCTTCTGGACGGACTGCTGAAGCTGTTGCAGCGATGAATACGGCAGGCTAGCCAGATTGCGGGCCTGGTTGATGAGCATCTGTGCCTCGTTCTGAAGCGAGGTGATCTGGTTGGTGATCTGCTGGAGCGACCGGGCGGCGGTCAGCACGTTTTGCACATAGTTGGACGGGTCGAAGACGGTCCATTGCGCGTAGGCGGGCGTCGCCAGCATGGGCGCGAGCGCGATGGGGACGATCATCAGCGCGGCAGCGAGCCGCGCCGCACGGGTGCGGCCCAAGATATGACGAGTCGTCATGGCAGTTTCTCCTTGTTGGTGAGGTTGGGAATGAGGTCGGCGGCCCAGCCCACGCCGCGATGGCGCAGCCAGGCGTCGAGGAATCCATCCGCGCTGTGCTCGGCGACGATCCGGGCGATTGTCGCCTGATCGGTCTTCGACGATGCGGCGCAGAGCGCCAGCGCCACGTCGGACAGGCCCAGCTCGAACAGCCGGTTGCCGCGCCGCGACTGGCAGTAGTAGTCGCGCTTGGGCATGGCCCGCGCGACGATCTCGATCTGCCGGTCGTTGAGGCCGAAGCGGCGATAGATGGCGGTGATCTGGGGTTCGATCGCCCGCTCGTTCGGGAGCAGAATCCGGGTCTGGCAGCTTTCGATGATGGCGGGAGCGATCGCCGAGCCGTCGATGTCGGACAGGCTTTGCGTGGCGAAGATGACGCTGGCGTTCTTCTTGCGCAGCGTTTTCAGCCATTCGCGGAGCTGGCCGGCGAAGCCGTCGTCGTCGAGCGCGAGCCAGCCTTCATCGACGATGATGAGTGTCGGCGATCCGTCGAGCCGATCTTCGATCCGGTGGAACAGATAGGCGAGCACGGCGGGCGCGGCTTCGGTGCCGATCAGCCCCTCGGTCTCGAACGCTTGCACGGTGGCGGTGCCGAGATGTTCGGCCTCCGCGTCGAGCAACCGGCCCCAGGCCCCGCCGATGCAATAGGGACGCAGCGCCTGCTTCAGGTCGTTGGACTGGAGCAGGACGCACAGGCCGGTGATGGTGCGTTCCTCGACCGGCGCGGAGGCCAGCGAGGTCAGCGCCGTCCAGAGATGCTCTTTCACCTCCGGCGTGATGGCGACGCTCTCGCGGGCGAGGATCGCGCCGATCCAGTCGGCGGCCCATGCGCGTTCGGCGGCGTCATCGACGCGCGCGAGCGGTTGCAGCGATACGCTGCCGGCGCTGCCCTCGGTCAGGCCGCCGCCGAGATCGTGCCAGTCACCGCGCATGGCGAGCGCCGCCGCGCGGATCGAACCGCCGAAATCGAAGGCGAAGACCTGCGCATCGCGATAGCGGCGGAATTGCAGCGCCATCAGCGCCAACAGCACCGACTTGCCCGCGCCGGTCGGGCCGACGATCAGCGTATGGCCGACATCGCCGACATGGAGAGAAAACCGGAACGGGGTTGAGCCTTCGGTTTTGCCGAACAGCAGCGGGGGGGCTGCGAAATGCTCGTCCCGTTCCGGCCCCGCCCACACCGCCGAGAGTGGGATCATGTGGGCGAGATTGAGCGTGGAAATTGGTGGCTGGCGGACGTTCGCGTAAACGTGGCCGGGCAACGATCCGAGCCAGGCATCGACCGCGTTGATGGTCTCGGCCATCGCCGTGAAGTCGCGGCCCTGAATGACCTTCTCGACAAGCCGCAGCTTCTCTTCGGCGACGCGTGGATCGGCGTCCCACACTGTCACGGTCGCCGTGACATAGGCGATGCCAGCATAGTCCGCGCCGAGTTCCTGAAGCGCGAGATCGGCATCCGCCGCCTTGTTCGATGCATCGGTGTCCACCAGTGCGGATTGCTCGTTGGTCATCACCTCCTTCAGGATCGCCGCGATCGACTTGCGCTTGGCGAACCACTGCCGGCGGATTTTGGTGAGCAGCTTGGTGGCGTCGGTCTTGTCGAGCAGGATCGCGCGGGTGGACCAGCGATACGGGAATGCCAGCCGGTTCAGCTCGTCGAGCAGACCGGGCGTGGTCGCGGTCGGGAAGCCGGTGATGGTGAGGACGCGCAGATGGGATGACCCCAGGCGCGGCTCCAGCCCGCCGGTTAGCGGCTGATCGGCGAGCAGCGCGTCAAGATAGATCGGCGTCTCCGGCACGCGGACGCGGTGCCGGTGCGTCGAGACGCAGCCATGCAGATAGGTCAGCGTCTCGCCGTCATCGAGCCAGCGGCATTCGGGCATGAAGGCTTCGATCAGGCGCAGCAGCCGGTCGGTGCGGTCGGCGAAGCCGGTCATCACCTCATGGGGGTCGATGCCGGTCTTCTCGCGGCCCTCGTAAAGCCAGGTCTCGGCGCGGGCGGCGTCCTCGGCCGGCGGCAGATAGGTGAAGGTCAGGAAATAGCTGGACTCGAAGTGGCTGCCCGCTTCCTCGAAATCGGCCTTCCGCTCGGCATCAACCAGGGCGGAAGCGGAATCCGGGAAGGTGCTGTTCGGATAGGTCGCGGCGACATGGCGCTGCGCCTCGACGAAGATCGCCCAGCCCGAACCGAGACGGCGAAAGGCGTTGTTCAACCGGCCCGCGACGGCGACCAGTTCGGCGGGCACAGCCGAATCCAGATCGGGACCGCGAAACCGGGCGGTGCGCTGGAAGCTGCCGTCCTTGTTGAGCACGATGCCGGCGCCGACCAGCGCCACCCAGGGCAGGAAGTCGGCGAGCCGGGCTTGTTTGTTGCGATATTCGGCGAGGTTCATCATGGCCGCCCTCCCTGTCAGACCGAAAGGTGCGCGGGGATGCGCAGATGGCGGCGGCCGACCTCGACGAAGAGCGGATCGCGTTTGGCCGCCCAGACCGCCGCGAAATGACCGATCGCCCAGATAAGGAGGCCCACCAGCCAGAGGCGCAGGCCGAGGCCCAGCGCGCCGGCCAGCGTGCCGTTCATGATGGCGATGGCGCGCGGCGCGCCGCCGAGCAGGATCGGTTCGCTGAGCGCCCGGTGCAGCGGGACGGTGTATCCCGGCACCTCTCCGCCCTGATCGACGACACCCGCCATCAGACCAGCGCTCCGCCGCCGAACGAGAAGAACGACAGGAAGAACGAGCTGGCCGCGAACGCGATCGACAGGCCGAACACGATCTGGATCAGGCGGCGGAACCCGCCCGACGTGTCGCCGAACGCTAGCGTCAGGCCGGTCGTGATAATGATGATGACGGCGATGATCTTGGCGACCGGGCCTTCGATCGATTGGAGGATTTGCTGGAGCGGCTGTTCCCACGGCATCGACGAGCCGGAGGCATAAGCGGGTGCGGCCATCACCACGGACAGCGTGGCGACCGATAGGGTTATGGCGAGGCGTTGGCGCGCCTGATTGAAGCGCGAGAGGCTCAGGGCTTGAATCACAGGGGGTCTCCTTCGGGGTTGAGGCTGAGGGCGTGGGAGGTGGAAGCCGCACCGCCGTCGCCCTCCGTGACGGCGGGCACGACGCGGTAATCGCCGTCGGGGCCAAGGCCCTCGACGCGGGCGAGTTCGGAGAGGTGGCGCGCGGACCCGCGACCGGAGAGCACGGCGACGAGATCGATCGTCTCGGCGATCAGCGCGCGCGGGACGGTGACGACGGCTTCCTGGATGAGCTGTTCCATGCGGCGCAGCGCGCCGATAGCGGAACCGGCGTGGATGGTTCCGACACCACCGGGATGGCCGGTGCCCCATGCCTTCAGGAGATCGAGCGCTTCCGCCCCGCGCACCTCGCCGACCGGGATGCGGTCGGGGCGCAGACGTAGCGAGGAGCGGACCAGATCGGAGAGCGAGGCGACGCCATCCTTGGTCCTCATGGCGACGAGGTTGGGCGCGGCGCATTGCAGCTCGCGCGTATCCTCGATGATGACGACGCGATCGGTGGTCTTCGCCACCTCGGCGAGGAGCGCGTTGGTCAGCGTCGTCTTGCCGGTCGAGGTGCCTCCGGCGACCAGGATGTTGGCGCGCGACGCCACGCACTCGCGAAGCGCCTCGGCCTGCGCCGCCGACATGATCCCGGCCGCGACATAATCGTCGAGCGTGAAGACCGCGACAGCGGGCTTGCGGATGGCGAAGGCGGGTGCGGCAACGACGGGAGGAAGAAGTCCCTCGAACCGTTCCCCCGTCTCGGGCAGCTCGGCCGAGACGCGCGGGGCGCCGGCATGAACCTCCGCGCCGACATGGTGCGCGACCAGGCGGACGATGCGCTCGCCATCGGCTGGGGAAAGATGCTCGCCGGTGTCGGACAGTCCTTCCGAGAGACGGTCGATCCAGATGCGCCCGTCCGGGTTCAGCATCACCTCGACGACGGCAGCGTCTTCCAGGAACCGGGCGATGGCCGGCCCCAGCGCAGTGCGCAGCATTCGCGCACCGCGCGCGAAACCTTCCCGATTGTGTTGTGAAGCCACCATGTCGCCCCGGGTTCAGCGGGGATCGACAGACCTTCCCCTTGCGGGGTTGATTAAAAGAGCCGGATTTTGGGTCGATTCAACAAGGATTCGTTGGCGTAGTAGTGTGGAGTGCAAATACAGGAAAACGGCGGTGACGCTCTGATCTTGAAGGTGGGCGCAGCATGATTATTCGCCCTGCGCGCGACCGTCTGGATGCTGTGATTCGTTCATATCCTCGCTGAGCTCCTGCCGCAGCTTTGGTCCTTTGGCGAGGCGGCGACCAAGTGCGGTTACAAACTGGTCGTAGCGTTCGCCCGCCTTCGCACGGGCCGCCTGGGCTGCCGGCTCCGGTAGGGTTGGCGTGGTTGTAACCCAATATTTGATGAACACGGCGAGGCTCTCGACGGCGATGCCGACATCGCGTTCGAGCCGTGTCATGCGTCGGTCCAACTGATCGAGGCGTTTGATGAAAACCGCCTCCTGCCGCTCGGCGGCATCCGGTGACAGGAAGGATTCGATCGCCGCCTCGGCCACGAGCGAGCGCGAATGATCGCGGCGCGCGGCGTGCTCCGCCAGGCGGTTCATGACGGCGGGATCGAGATAGACGGAAAGGCGCTGCTTGCGGGGTGCTTTCGTCATCACCGCCTCACAGGTCCATGCCATCGTTGGGATCGAGCGAGACCTGACGCGCCACGCCCTGCATGAGGCGGTTCATCCGGCTGTTGCGCGCCGCATCGTCCTCGACCTCGTCGCGATCGGCATCGATCTCGAACGGATTGTCGATCGGCATCGACTTCTCGACGGGTTCAACCCGGTTGAGTTCCGGCTGCCGGCGGCGTTCGGATTCGGTCGGGTCGTCATCCTCTGTGCCGGCCGTAGCCTTTACCTCGGCAAGCGGAGGGCGTGGCGGGAGCGGCCGCGTTGTCCAGTCGTCGGGCCGAACCTGTTTTGGCGCAACGAGCGCAGGCGGCGGCAGGATGCGCTCATTGAAGCGGCCATCCTCGTAATAGCGTGCCTTCTTCGCCCGGATCGGCGGCGTGCCCGCCACCATGACGATCTCGTCGGTGGCGGCAAGCTGCATGACCTCGCCGGGGGTGAGCAGCGGCCGCGCGGTCTCCGAGCGCGAGACCATGAGATGCCCGAGCCAGGGCGAGAGACGGTGCCCGGCATAGTTTTTCATCGCCTTCATCTCGGTGGCGGTGCCGAGCGCGTCGCTGACCCGCTTCGCCGTCCGTTCGTCATTAGTCGCAAAGGAAACGCGCACATGGCAGTTGTCGAGGATCGAGTTGTTGGCGCCATACGCCTTCTCGATCTGGTTCAGCGACTGCGCGATCAGGAAGCTCTTCAGGCCATAGCCCGCCATGAAGGCGAGCGCGCTCTCGAAGAAGTCGAGCCGCCCCAGCGCTGGAAACTCGTCGAGCATCAGCAACAGGCGATGGCGTCCAGCCTTGGCCTGAAGATCCTCGGTCAGGCGGCGACCCACCTGATTGAGGATCAGGCGGATCAGCGGCTTGGTGCGATTGATGTCGGACGGCGGCACGACGAGGTAGAGCGTCGTTGGATATTTGCCGCCCACGATGTCGCCGATCCGCCAGTCGCAGCGCCGCGTCACCTCCGCCACCACGGGATCGCGGTAGAGGCCGAGGAACGACATGGCGGTGGACAGCACTCCCGAACGCTCGTTGTCGGATTTGTTGAGCAGCTCGCGCGCGGCGCTGGCGATGACGGGATGCGTTCCGGCTTTACCCAAATGCGCCGTCGTCATCATCGCCGCGAGCGTGGATTCGATCGGGCGCTTTGGATCGGAGAGGAAGGCGGCCACACCAGCGAGTGTCTTGTCCGCCTCGGCGTAGAGGACGTGGAGGATCGCGCCGACCAGCAGAGCATGGCTGGTCTTCTCCCAATGGTTCCGCTTTTCCAGCGAACCTTCGGGGTCGACAAGAATGTCAGCGATGTTCTGAACGTCGCGTACCTCCCATTCGCCGCGGCGAACTTCCAGCAGTGGATTGTAGGCAGATGACTTCGCATTGGTCGGATCGAACAACAGAACGCGGCCGTGGCGGGCGCGGAAGCCTGCGGTGAGCTGCCAGTTCTCCCCCTTGATGTCGTGGACGATGGCCGATCCCGGCCAGGCCAGCAGCGAGGGTACGACCAGACCGACGCCCTTGCCGGATCGGGTTGGTGCGAAGCACAGCACATGCTCCGGCCCATCGTGACGCAGATAGTGGCTATCATAGCGGCCGAGCACGACGCCGTCGGGACCGAGCAGACCGGCTGATTTCACCTCTTCCTTCCCGGCCCACCGCGCCGAGCCGTAGGTCTCGACTTGTTTGGCCTCGCGCGCCCGCCAGACCGACATACCGATGGCGACGGCCACGGCGATGAATCCGCCGGACGCCGCTATATAGGCGCCTTCGACGAAGATCTGTGGCGCGTAGGCGTCATAGCCATACCACCACCAGAAAAAGGATGGCGGCAGGTAGAACGGGAAACCGAAGAGCCGGAACCACGGCGCGCCCAGTTCGGGCTGGAAGCCGAGACGCCAGGCCACCCATTCGGTCGCGCCCCAGACGCAGAAGAGGATGATGGTGAGGACTGTGATGATCTGGCCCCAGAGGATCTTGGTGGCGGGCATGGGCAATTCCTTTTTGTATTGATGGGTCAGAGGCCAAGGCCGCGCTTGCGGCCAAAGCTCCAGTCGATGCCGCCATCATGGCGGGCGACGCCGGAGACGTGACGGCCGAGCTGCTTTTCGAGGGAGGGTGTCCAGGGCACGAGCTGGAAGCCGAGACCGTCGTCGATCATGGCGAAGCGCCCGGAGGCCAGCGTGAAGCGCTGACGGTAAGAGCCGGAGACATATTCGCCGCTGCCCGCGCGAACAAACGATCGGCCAGTCTCGGCCGACAGCTTCTCGCCGAGCGCCTTCAGTTCGCGGGCGCGCAGCGTGTCGACCAGATTGCGGGTGAAGGTCACACGCTGGCCGCTGCGTTCGGCGAAACCCTGTTCAACCAGATGCTCGGCGCGGCGGTCGAGCGCCTGACGCACCTCGGCGCCGAAGCCGCCATCGGACAGCGCGACCGGTTCGCGGGCAATGTTCTGCCGGTCGAGCCAGGTCGCGCCTGACGCCGTGACCTGCCGATCGATGTCGAGATCGGAGCGGACGGCGATACCGGCGCGGCGCTGCCCCTTCGCGTCCTCATAATGCCGGAGTTCAACGATCGAGCCGGGCGCGCTGTCGCTGGCCGCGTCGAGGTCGGGCAGCCTGATGTGATGGGTGCGGCCATCGACGCCGTCGACCACGGCATAGGCGCTGCCCTTCAGCTCGTCGTCGAGCCCGCGGTCGACGAGGCGGCCAATGATGGGCGTGTCGAGGCTTTCGCCCGCCAGCACATAGCCGGCCGACCCGCGCTCGATGCCACGTGCGGTCAGCGCGCGGTGCATCCGCTTGATGATGTCGCCGCGCTCACCCAGTTCCCGCAAGGTCGCCTCGGCCTTGTCATCGATCACCCACTGACCGGGGCCGATCTCGGTGGCGAGGCCGAGGCCCTCCAGCTTGCGAAGCCGACCGATCTTCTGGACGTGATATTCGTCAGGCTTGGCCTGGCGATCAGGGGCCATGTCGATGACGCCGGCATCGTGGCCGTCTCGGACGAGTTGTCGGTCGAGCTGCGTCCAGCGCTCGGCCTCGACTTGGGCGGCGAGATTGCGGCGGATGTCGAGATCGGTTCGGGGGCCAAGTTCCTGAGTGACGAGATCGGCGGCGCGGGCGCGCATCCCTTCCTTTATGTAATCGCGGGCGATGACGAGATCCTGCCCATCATCGGCGCGGCCGCGCACAAGGACATGGACGTGCGGATTGTCCGTGTTCCAGTGATCGACAGCGGCCCAGTCGAGCTTCGTGCCGAGATCAGCTTCCATCTGGCGCATCAGATCGCGCGTAAATGTCTTGAGGTCGGCCATGTCGGCGGCGTCCTCGGGCGAGACGATGAAGCGGAAATGATGCCGATCTTCGCTTGCGCGATCAGCGAAGGACCGGGCATCCACCTCATCGCTTTCCGGCCCGAACAGGCACGCCTTCTCCCCGTCTCGGGTGACGCCCTCGCGGCGTAGATAGGTGAGATGGGCAGAGAGCGGCGTGGCGCGTGCGTGGTGGCGCACGACGCGGGTCTTGATGACGACGATACGCGAGCGGCCCGTGATGAGCCGGTTGGCGCGCACGCTCGCGGTGCGGCCCCGGCCGAAGGTCGAGCGATTGCCGGTGCTGATCCGGCCTGAGCGGGAGACGCGGGCGCCGGCCTTCTGCGCGGCGGCCAGTGCCTGGGCGATGAAGGGGCGCGCGCGCTGTGCGCCGGACGAGCGGATGCGGCCAGGCCGGATGCGGAAATCGGATTCGTCGATCATGGCCGGAACCCCGCACATCGCGTCAAATGCAGGAAATCATGAGGAAAGCGACGTCGCCGCGAGGTGCGAGGAAATCGCGCACCTCGCGAAATCGGCTCATAACCCCTTGAAACAACACGACCGACCGACGCCGCACCTCGCGGCTTTTTATCTCGCCATCCTTCGGTCGTGTTGCCTGTGCTC
>CAZISF010000103.1:0-12128 GCA_964541915.1 uncultured Caulobacter sp. | reverse complement strand
CCGGGGCGCGAGCGGCCTGTTCAGCGGCGCGGGCGCGCGCTTCATCCTCGGCGCGTGCGCGGGCCTGGGCGGCCTGACGCTCCTGGGCTTCGCGGGCGGCGTCGATGGCGCGCTGGCGGGCGGCGTGTTCCTCGGCGGACAGGCCGCCGGGGGTGGCCGCGGGCGGACGGGCGCCCGGCGCGGCGTGGCGCGGATCGTAGGTCGTGCGCTGTTCAGCGGCGGACGGCCCGGCCAGATTGCCACCACCACCCGGCGCGTGGGTACGCACGCGCTTGGTTTCGACCACCACCGTCTTCGACCGGCCGTGACTGAAGGTCTGCTTGACCACGCCCGCATTCACCGAGCCCGCGCGGGGCTTCAGGGTGAGGGAGGGGCGGGCGGGCCGGCCGTTGTCGTTCTCGTCGCTCATGCGTCTCGCTTAACTCTCAGCCGGCGTATCCGGCTTCAATCGTCTAGTTCAAACCGCGAAGGGACCGAGGCGTCGCCGCCCGGTCTTCTACGGCTCCTCGCGCCAACTCTCCGGGAGAAGCGGGCGGAAGCCTGATAGCCGCTGGGCGTCTGATGTCCAGCGTCCGGAGGCTCGCCCCGCAAGGAAGGCGGTGTGTATCACATTCTCGCCCCCCAAGGCCAAACCCAATTCCTCGGAGGAAAAAAGGCCGAACAGGCGGGGCGGCGAGGGGCTTGAGTGGATCGCGCCGAGCAACTTTCGCCGTCCGTCGGCGGCGCCGTCAGACGCCTCGATCAGCCAGGCCGCCTTGCCGTTCCGGATGGACGACATGACCTTCTCGAACCCCGAAGTAAGGTCTCCCGAGCGCCGCGCAAGGCCCAGCCCGTCGAGAAGCCGCTTCAGGAGCAGGGTTTCAACCTGATCGGCCAGGGTCGCCGGCGCGATCAGCTTCGTCTTGGCCGAACGCGAAAACAGACCCTTCTTCGCAGCCGCCTCGACGGAGGTTCGGTCGGCGGCCACCCACATGCCCCGGCCCGGCAGCTTGCGCGCGAGGTCGGGCGTGACGACGCCGTCCGGTCCGGTGACGAACCGGATCAGCCTGTCCTCGTCCATGACCTCGCCAGAGACGATGTCGCGGCGCTCGCGGGAAGCCTGGGCGTGGGTGGCGGGGGCTCTCATGGGGATCAGGGCGTAGGGGGGGCAGGGAGTAGTCACGCTGTTGAAGTGGCCCGACCGGGCTACTCCCTACGCCCCTACTCCCTGATCCCTAGGCGTCCTGCGCCTCGCCTTCGGCGGTGGCGAGGTCGAGGTCCTCGGGATTGTCGAGACCCTCGGACTCAGCCTCCGGCTCGTATTCCGGCTCGTATTCCGGCTCCGGCGGGGCCTCGACCCAGCCCATGATGACGCGGGCGCGCATGATCAGCGCTTCGGCGTCGTCAGGGCTCAAGGAGAAGGCTTCAAGGATACCCGGCTCGCGAACCCGCTCGCCGTTCTTGTTCTCGAACCAGCCGCGCAGGTCATCGGGCACCAGGCCGGCAAGATCCTCGACGGTCTTCACCTCGCCTTCGCCGAGCGCCACGGCGATCGGCAGGGTGACGCCCTCGATCTCGAGCACGGCGTCCTCGACGCCCAACTCGACGCGACGGGCGTCCTGGGCAGCCGTTTCCTTGTCGAGGAAGTCGCGGGCGCGGGCCTGCAGCTCATCGGCGGTGTCTTCGTCGAAGCCTTCGATGGCCGCGATTTCATGCGGCTCGACATAGGCGACGTCTTCCACCGACACGAAGCCTTCGGTGGCCAGCAGCTGGGCGATGACCTCGTCCACGTCCAGGGCTTCCTGGAACAGGGCGGTGGTCTCGGCAAACAGCTTCTGACGGCGCTCGCTCTCCTGGGACTCCGTCATGATGTCGATCTGCCAGCCGGTCAGTTGGCTGGCGAGGCGGACGTTCTGGCCGCGGCGGCCGATGGCCAGCGACAGCTGCTCGTCGGGCACCACCACTTCGACGCGCTCGTCTTCCTCGTCCATGACGACCTTGGAGACTTCGGCCGGGGCCAGGGCGTTGACGATGAAGGTCGCCTCGTCCGGGTTCCACTGGATGATGTCGATCTTCTCGCCCTGCAGCTCGGCGACGACCGCCTGGACGCGCGAGCCGCGCATGCCGACGCAGGCGCCGACCGGGTCGATGCTGGAGTCGTTGGACACCACGGCCATCTTGGCGCGGCTGCCCGGATCGCGGGCCACGGCGCGGATCTCGATGACGCCGTCGTACACTTCCGGCACTTCCTGGGCGAACAGCTTGGCCATGAAGCCGCCGTGGGCGCGGCTGAGCATGATCTGCGGGCCCTTGGCCTCGCGGCGGACGTCGTAGATGTAGCAGCGGATCCGGTCGCCGATGTTGAAGTTCTCGCGCGGGATCGACTGGTCGCGGCGCATGATGCCTTCGCCGCGGCCCAGGTCGACGATGACGTTGCCGTATTCGACGCGCTTGACGCTGCCGTTGACGATCTCGCCGACGCGATCCTTGAACTCTTCGAACTGACGCTCGCGCTCGGCTTCGCGGACCTTTCCGGTGACCACCTGGCGGGCCATCTGGGTCTGGACCCGGCCAAACTCGAACGGCGGCAGCTCCTCGTCCGTGACCTGGCCGACGAAGGCGTCGCGGTCGATCGCCTGGGCGTCGCTGAGGCGGATGACGCCCAGCGTCTCCTCGTCGATCTCGGCGTCGTCCGGCACCACGGTCAGGTAGCGCTTGATCGAGGTTTCGCCGGTCTTCGGGTCGATCACGACGCGGATGTCGTGCTCTGCGCCGTAGCGGCTGCGGGCCGCCTTCTGGATCGCTTCCTCGATGGAGGCGATGACGATCTCCTTGTCGATGCCCTTTTCGCGGGCGACCGCGTCAGCGATCTGCAGGAGCTCGAGCCGGTTGGCGGAAATGCCGGTGGCCATGGTCAGGGTTCCTAATCGGTCTCAGGTTCGGATTGCAGGCGGGCGGCGCGTTCTTCTGCGCCGTGTTTCATCAGCTTGTCGTCGAGGACCAGCTTGGCCTCGAGGATCCACTCGAACGGGATGTAGAGGGTGGTTTCGGCCTCGCCCTCGATATTGATCCCGACCTGGCCCTCTTCGGTCCCCGCCAGCTCGCCCTTGAAGCGCTTGCGGTTGTCGGCCAGGCGGTCGAGCTCGATGCGGGCCTCGAAGCCCTCCCAGGTGTCGAAGTCCTTCAGGCGGGTCAGCGGCCGGTCGATGCCGGGGCTTGAGACCTCCAGCGTGTATTCGCCGCTGATCGGGTCCGCCGCGTCGAGAACTTCGGAAAAGGCTCGCGACAGCACCGTGCAGCCCTCGACGGTCATGTCGCCCCCACTTCCGTCTTCAAGGAGGGGTGTCTCGGCCATGATCTGCAGCCGCCGGCGCTCCTTGCCGGCCATCAGGCGCAGACGGACGATCTCGAAGCCCGCCGCTTCCGCGACCGGGTCAAGCAGGCCGAGCAACTGGGCGTCTCCGGCGGGCCGGGCGGGCATCCGGCTCAAAACAAAACAAAACGGGGCGACCTCTCGGTCGCCGCTCGAATGCGCCATCCAGCGCGTTCAAACGATGTGAAGGCCCTTATAGGCCCCTTCATCGCCCTTGTCAGCCCCGGATTCTCAGCGCGCGCCGCCGAGGAAGTCCATCTTGCCGATCGGCGCGCCGTTCGCCCGCAGCAGCGCGTAGGCGATGGTGATGTGGAAGTAGAAGTTCGGCAGCGCGAAGCCGGTCAGATAGTCGGCGCCGGCGAACTTCATTTCGCCCTGCGGGAACTTCAGCACGACCTCGCGGTCCTCGGCGCCGTCCAGGGCGGCGGTTTCGATGCTGTTCACATAGGCGATCGTGGCGGCGATCCGGGCCTTCAGCTCGGGGATGGTGGTTTCGGTATCGGGCATCGACGGCGCTTCAACGCCGGCCAGGCGCGCGATGGCGCCCTTGGCGCTGTCGGAGGCCATCTGGATCTGGCGCGGGAAGGGATGCATGTCCGGCGCGAGGCGGGCTTCGAGCAGGGTTGCCTCGTTCACGCCGGCGACCAGCGCCTTGTCGATCATCGCCGAGAGATTGTTCAGCGCGCGGGTGAAGACCGGCGCGGACGCCTGGTGGATCGTGAAGCTCATGGTCGGAGTCCTGGTGGGGAAGGTGGTGCGAGCCGCTCACATCGTGTGCTTCGTGGCCAATATCCAGTGGGCAGGCTCAGACCCGCGTGAAGTCCAGAAACACCGGCGGGCAGTCGCCAAGCTTCTTTTCCTCGTAGCGAGTCGTCAGATGGTCGGTGGGAGGGATGGTCGACTCAGCCTCGACCGGCGTGAACAGGCCGGTCGCCGGCACGCGCCGGCGGGTCCAGTCGGCGTACTCCGCCCAGTCCGTGGCGAACCGCAGACCGCCGCCGGGCTTCAGCAGCCGGGCCAGCTCGACCAGAAACTCGCTCTGGACGATGCGCCGCTTGTGATGCCGCGACTTTGGCCAGGGATCGGGGAACAGGATGAACACCCGGTCCAGGCAGGCGTCCGGCAAGCGGACCGCCACCTCGCGGGCGTCACCCTGGTGGATGCGCACGTTGGTCAGCTTGCGGTCGTCCACATGGCGCACGGCGCTGGCGACGCCATTGAGGAAAGGCTCGACGCCGATGATCAGCAGGCCGGGGTCCCGGTCCGCCTGGCCGGCCATATGTTCGCCGCCGCCGAAGCCGATCTCCAGCCAGATCTCGCGCGCGTCGGGCTTGAGCGCGCGCGGATCGAACGGCCCAGCGGGGATCTCCAGCGTCGGCCCGACGGTGGCGAGCGTTTCCGCCTGCTTCGCCTTGATCGGTCGGGCCTTGATCCGGCCGTAGCTGCGCAGGGCGCCGTGTGGCTGCTGGGGCGTGATGGGCATGGAGAGGGCGTTGCGTGCGAAGGGTCGTGCGAAGGGAGCAGCTATCAGGGAGCAGGGCGTAGCGCGTCGAGGCGCCGCCTACACCGGTCAGCTACTCCCCACTCCCCACTCCCCACGCCCTAACCAGCCAGCTTCTTCAGTTCCGGGACCAGGTCGGTCTTCTCCCAGCTGAACCCGCCCTCGTTGTCCGGCTGACGACCGAAGTGACCGTAGGCCGCGGTGCGGGCGTAGATCGGCTTGTTCAGGCCCAGGTGTTCGCGGATCGCGCGCGGGGTCGCGCCGTTGATCAGCTCCGGCAGCACCTTTTCCAGCAGGGCGGGGTCGATCTTGCCCGTGCCGTGCATGTCGACGTGGAACGAAACCGGCCGGGCCACGCCGATGGCGTAGGCAATCTGGATCGTGCAACGGTCGGCAAGGCCCGCCGCGACGACGTTTTTGGCCAGGTACCGGCAGGCGTAGGCCGCCGAGCGATCGACCTTGGTCGGGTCCTTGCCGCTGAAGGCGCCGCCGCCATGCGGAGCCGCCCCGCCGTAGGTGTCGACGATGATCTTGCGACCGGTCACGCCAGCATCACCGTCCGGCCCGCCGATTTCGAACCGGCCCGTCGGATTGACCAGCCAGTCCGTCTTCTTTGTCACCAGGCCATCAGGGAAGATCGCCAGGACGTGGGGCTTGATCAGATCAAGCACGCGCTTGCTGGTCGGCGTCTTGCCGTCGATCTTCTTCTTGTGCTGATGCGACACGACGATTGAGACCACCCGCACGGGGCGACCGTCGGTATCGTATTCGAGGGTCACCTGGCTCTTGGCGTCGGGCTCCAGCTCGTGCAGATCACCCGAATGGCGCAGCTCGGCCAAGCGGCGCAGGATGTTGTGACTGTACTGCAGGGTCGCGGGCATGAACTCCGGCGTCTCGGTGGTGGCGTAGCCGAACATGATGCCCTGGTCGCCGGCGCCCTCGTCCTTCGTGTCGCTGGCGTCCACACCCTGGGCGATGTGAGCCGACTGGCCGTGCAGGTAGTTGGCGTATTTGGCCTTTTCCCAGTGGAAACCCTTCTGCTCGTAGCCGATATCCTTGATCGCGGCCCGGACCTTGGGCTCCAGCGAATGGAGGATATCCTTGAGAAAGGCCTTGTTGGCGCTCTTGTCGGCGCCCGGCTTGGCAGCCCGCACTTCGCCTGCCAGGACAATCCGGTTGGTGGTCACCAGAGTCTCGCAGGCGACGCGCGCCTCCGGGTCGGCCGTCAGGAAGGCATCGACCACGGTGTCGCTGATTCGATCGGCGACCTTGTCGGGGTGGCCTTCAGAAACGCTTTCACTGGTGAAGAGGTAGGAGGATCGACTCACGGCTTGGCTCCGAACACGACGAAGCCGCCCGGAACGAGCGGCTTCGCAGAACCTATAAAGATATCCTTATGTCCGCAAGCGCGGAGGCGTGCCAGAGGTCGATCCTCAGCTCTCGCCGGCTTCGCTGTCTTCTTCTTCGGCCATCGAGCGAACGAGGTCGAGAATGCGGCGGCGGACCCGCCCGCGTTTGATCTTCGGGAAGAGCGCGGCGAGTTCCAGACCCTCGGGCGTCATCAGGAAGTCGTGGATGAAAGGTTCGGCGCCGCTTTCGGCCACACCGTCGGCGCGGGCGGTCGACGGATCGACCAGTCCCTCGAAGAAGTAGGCGATCGAGGTCTGCAGCGATTTGGCGATTTCGTAGAGCTTGCTGGCGCTGACGCGGTTGGCGCCCCGTTCGTACTTCTGAACCTGCTGGAATGTCAGCCCCAGGTCATCGGCAAGTCGTTCCTGGGAGACGCCAAGAAGTTTCCGCCGCATGCGGATGCGACCACCCACATGCAGGTCCACGGGGTTCGGGGAGCGATCAGTTTCAGTCGTTGTCGTCATGAGGGCCTGATATGTTGAAATGCCGATTTCAATTCACCGTTCCCCTAAGTCCTATTCTGCGTTCATTTCAAGCTCGGGACTACCCGTTTGAGTAGCCCAATCAAACCCGAAATGAGCAACAAGAACAGAAAGGGCAGATCACCAAGTCGCGCATAGAGCGTTTCAAAGCTGGCGAGAGACAAGGATTCGTCGATAACGCCGGTCTCGCCGAGGCGCAAGGCTGACGACAGTCGCGCGCCCGTTGGCTCAACTATAGCGGATACGCCCGTCGGTGTCGCGCGAATGATCGGGACCCCCTCCTCGATGGCCCTGTAGCTTGAGAGGTTCAGGTGCTGGAGCGGTCCGCTGGTGGCCCCGAACCAGGCGTCATTCGAGACATTGACGATGAAGGCGGGCCTTGCGCCAAAAGCCTTTGCGCCGGCCCTGGTGAACCCCGGGTAGAGAGCTTCGTAGCAGATCAGGGGCTGGAAGACCGGCAGGCCCGGCGGGTGCAGGGGCTGTGGCGGCGGGCCGGGCGAAAACCCGTCGCCGACGTGGACCAGGGTCTTGATTCCGAGCGCGGTCATCAGCCGGTCCAGCGGCAGGAATTCTCCGAACGGAACCAGTCTGTACTTGTCATAGACGCCGGCAGGCTCGAGCCCTTCGCGTGTCCGGCGAACCGCGACGAGACTGTTGAACACACGATAGTCAGCCTGCGTCCCTTCGACGCGGTAGGCTCCGACCAGCAGGACCTGGCCCGGTTTGAGGGCGCCCTCTATGGCAGTTCGCGTCCAGGTTCCGGGGGCGAGATAGTTGTCGATGGCGTCGGGAATCGCGCCCTCGGGCCAGATCACGATGTCGGCGACCCGTCCACCGGGATAGGGCAGCGACGTCAGGGCGACGTACTTGTCGACAATGCGCTGGAACTCGGCGGGATCGTACTTGGCCGATTGTCTGATGTCGGCCTGGACAATGCGAACGACCGGCTCCCTGATGGGTGACGGCGGGCGATTGACCAGACCCCCCGTCCGCCAGGCGCCCCAGCTGGTCAGGGCCACGAGGACCGCCACCGCCGCGCCGACCATGACCTTGCCGGCCCTCCCCTCGCGCCAGACCGCGAGGGAAGCCGTGATTGCGAGCGTGATCCAGGTGAGACCGTAGGCGCCGACCAGCGAGGCCGTCTGGGACATCGCCGATCCGGCCTTCCATGTCTCGCCCGGAAGATTCCAGGGAAAGCCTGTCAGGACATGGCCGCGAAGCCATTCGACGCTCGCGAACACTCCGGCGAATACCAGAACCCGCGTGACGCCGGTTGCACCTGTCCAGCGATAGACCAGGCAGGCCGTCGCCCAAAACAGGGCGACCCCACCCGCCATCAACGCTACCGCGAACGGAGCCATCCAGCCCTGATGCTCGGCGTCGACCAGGAAGGCCTCCGCGATCCACCAGGTGCCGAGCGCGAAATAGGCGAGGCCGGCGAGCCAGCCGCGCCAGAAGGCCGACCGGAGCGGACGGTCCGCGTCCGCCGTGTCGACCAGCCAGAGCAGCAGGGGATAGCCGATCAGACCGGGCAGGAGGCCGAAGGGCGGATGGGCCAGGGCCGCCGCGAGGCCGGCCGTGAGCGCCAGTGCCCAGCGCGGGATCCTGGCCGGATCGAACGTCACGTCGCCAGGGCTTCTTCGGGCGGGGTTTCGACAGGGCGGGGCCGGAACCGGACGCGTTTCACGCGGCGGGGGTCGGCGGCGATGATCTCGATGTCGTAGGCGGCCGACAGTCGAATGACATCGCCCCTGCGCGGCACTCTGCCCGCTATGGCCGAGACCAGTCCGCCGACCGTGTCGATGTCTTCCTCGTGATCGCCGTCGCCCAGCTGGTCTTCGCCCAGCAGGGCTTCGAGATCCTCGAGCAGCGCGCGGGCGCTGGCCTCGATGACGCCGTCCGGCATGACCCTTAGACCCGTGACCGCCGCATCATCATGCTCGTCGGCGATGTCGCCGACCACGGCCTCGATCAGGTCTTCCAGGGTCACCAGACCCTCGGTGCCGCCATACTCATCGATGACCAGGGCCATGTGCACGCGGGTCTTCTGCATCTGGGCCAGCAGCGTGGCGGCGCGCATGGAGCCGGGCACGCCCGGCGCGGGACGGCGCAGTCGCTTCAGCACACCGGCGGGGCGGCGTCCCTTGTTGGCCAGAAGCTTGAAGACGTCCTTGATGTGAACGAAGCCGATCGGATCATCGAGTGTGCCGCGATAGACGGGCAGGCGCGAGTGCTCGGTCTCGCTGAACTGGGCCACCAGCCCTTCGAACGGCGTGTTGAACTCGACCGCCACGATGTCCGCCCGGGGCGTCATCACGTCGTCGACCGTGAGCGATTGAAACGCGCGGGCCTGGGCCGCGAGGGTCTCGCCGGCCTGGGTCGTAGGCTCCATGTCGGCGACGGGCTCACCGGCAAGGCCGTGGCGGGCGCGGTTGAAGAGGGACCAGAAGCCACGCTTCTGTTTCGGCGTTTCGGGCGGCGAGCTTGCGTCGTCGGAACTGGTCATCTTGCTCAGGCGTAGGGATCGGGAACGTCGAGGCCGGCGAGAATTCGCCGCTCCAGCGCTTCCATCTCCTCGGCTTCGGTCTCCGTCTGGTGGTCGTACCCTACAAGATGGAGCACGCCGTGCGCCACCAGGTGTTGCAGATGATGGGCCAGGGGCTTGCCCTGTTCCACGGCCTCACGGGCGCAAACGCCATAGGCCAGCGCGATGTCGCCCAGATGACCCTCCGGATTCGCCGGCGCAGGGAAGCTAAGCACGTTTGTGGGGCCGGGCTTGTCCCGGAAGCGCAGGTTCAGGTCCGCGACCGTCGCGTCGTCGGTCAGCAGGATCGTCAGGCCGCCTTCCGCCGTGGCCGCCTCGGCCGCGAACAGCGCCAGGTCGGCGGCGTCGGGAAGTGCGCTCGCCCAGGCCTCGTCCTCGATCTCGATGTCGATGCCCACGATGCTACTGCCCCGTGCGCCTGGCGGCGTCGGCGTCATAGGCGCGGACGATGCGGGCGACCATCGGATGGCGGATCACGTCGGCGGCGGTGAAGCGGGTGACCGCCACCCCCTCGACGCCTTCGAGAATGGCCACCGCATGCGCCAGCCCCGAGTCATTCGGGTTGAGCAGATCGATCTGACTGGGGTCACCGGTCACTGCCATCCGCGATCCTTCGCCGAGACGGGTCAGGACCATCTTCATCTGAAGGCGGCTGGTGTTCTGGGCCTCATCGACGATGACGAAGGCGTGGGCCAGGGTGCGACCGCGCATGAAGGCGATCGGAGCGACCTCGATCTCGCCCTTGTCGCGACGCCGGCGCAGCTGGTCGGCGCCCATCAGCTGGGTCAGGGCCTCCCAGACAGGGGCCATGTAGGGATCGACCTTTTCCGTCAGGTCGCCGGGCAGGAAGCCCAGCCGCTCGCCGGCCTCGACGGCCGGTCGGGTGACGATCAGGCGATCAATGTCACCACGCATGAGCATGGCCGCGCCATGGGCGACGGCGAGGAAGGTCTTGCCGGTGCCGGCGGGGCCCAGACCGAACACCAGATCATGGCGGCCCAGGTCGTCCATGTAGCGCGCCTGGGTCGCGGTCTTGGGCGAGACGGGGCCGCGCCGCGCGCCGCCGGCGACGCCGGGCGCTGCCGGAACATCTCCGCTTCGGGCATCGCCTATGGCCACGCGCACGTCGGCGTCGGCGACGGGCGCGCCGGAATCGGCCAGCTCCGCCAGCGCCTGAACGGCCCGCTTCGCCGCCCCGCGTCCGCGCGCGTCACCGGCCAGCGACACGCCGCCGCCGGGGGTCTCGAGCAGGACCTTGAAGGCGTCCTCGATCAGGGCCGCGTGACGGCCGCCGGGGCCGGCGACCGCGCGGACGGCGTCGTCGGACAACGGCAGAAACTCGGGCGGTCGGCTCATACGGTTTCCAGGACGAGGGAGCCGGACAGGCTGCCGCGGGTCGCGCTGTCGATGCGCACGGGCACGATCTGGCCGATCAGCCGTTCCGGGCCGTCGATATGCACCGGCTGAAGCCAGGGACTGCGGCCGCCGATCTGGCCGGGGTTGCGGCCGGTCTTCTCGATCAGCACGGGCGCGACACGGCCGACGACCGAGTGGTTGAAGGCCTCCTGCTGTTCCTGCAGCAGCGCGTTCAGGCGTTGCAGGCGCTCATCCATGACCTCGGTCGCGACCTGGCCGGGCATGGCCGAGGCCGGCGTGCCGGGGCGGCGACTGTACTTGAACGAGAAGGCGCCGGCGTAGCCGACCTCGCGCACCAGATTGAGGGTCGCCTCGAAGTCGCTGTCGCGCTCGCCGGGGAAGCCGACGATGAAGTCGCAGCTCATGGCGATGTCCGGCCGGGCGCCGCGGATCTTCTCGATCAGGCGGATGTAGTGCTCGGCCGTATGTCCGCGGTTCATGGCCTTGAGGATGCGGTCACTGCCCGACTGCACGGGCAGGTGCAGATAAGGCATCAGCGCCTCGACCTCGCCGTGGGCGGCGATCAGGGCGTCGTCCATGTCGCGCGGGTGGCTGGTGGTGTAGCGAATGCGGTCGAGGCCCTCGACGGTCGCAAGCAGGCGCACGAGGCCGGCCAGGCCGCCGGCGTCGCCGTCATAGGCGTTGACGTTCTGGCCCAGCAGGGTGACCTCGCGCACGCCCTTGGCCGCCAGCACCCGGGCCTCGGCAAGGATGTCGCCAGCCGGCCGCGACCACTCGCCGCCGCGGGTATAGGGCACGACGCAGAAGGTGCAGAACTTGTCGCAGCCCTCCTGCACGGTGAGGAAGGCGGTCACGCCGGTGACGTGGCGGTCCTTGGGCAGGGCGTCGAACTTTTCGTCGGCCGCGAAGTCGGCGCTGAGCCGCTCGCCGGTGGCCCGGTGAGCGCGGGCGATCAGCTCGGGCAGCTGGTGGTAGGCCTGCGGCCCGACGACCAGATCCACGGCCGGCTGCCGGCGCATGATTTCCTCGCCCTCGGCCTGGGCCACGCAGCCGGCGACGGCGATGGTCATCCGGCCGCCGCTGTCGGCCTTTCGGCCCTTCATCAGCTTGATCTGGCCGAGTTCGGAATAGACCTTCTCGGTCGCCTTCTCACGGATGTGGCAGGTGTTGAGCACCACCAGGTCCGCGCCTTCCGGCTCGTCGGTCACGGCATAGCCCAGCGGGCGCAGGACATCGGCCATGCGCTCGCTGTCATAGACGTTCATCTGACAGCCGTAGGTCTTGATGTAGAGGCGCTTCGTGGGCGCGGCGTCGGTCATTGACGCGTTATGGGGGCCGGGGGGCTCGCGCGCAAGATTGGGGCGGGACCCTACTCCTCCAGCGGCACCCCGTAGAGCTCCAGCCGGTGATCCACCAGTTTGTAGCCGAGCTTGCGGGCGATGGCCTGCTGCAGGGCTTCGA
>CAZISF010000102.1:0-12167 GCA_964541915.1 uncultured Caulobacter sp. | reverse complement strand
GGCTCGATCCCGGCATCGGCTTCGGCAAGACGCTGGCGCACAACCTCGCCCTGCTCCGCGCCCTGCCCCGGTTTGTGGCGCTGGGCTTCCCGGTTCTGCTGGGCGCCAGCCGCAAGCGCTTCATCGCCGCGATTGACCGCACAGCCGACGCCGACCACCGCCTGGGTGGGTCCCTGGCGGCGGCCCTTGCAGGCGCGGACGCGGGCGTCGCGGCGGTGCGGGTGCACGACGTCCGCGAGACCGCGCAGGCGCTTGCGGTCAACGCCGCAATCAACGGCTAGAGGGGCCGGCCTGACTCAGCCTGCCCCGAACGCCTCGTCGTAGGCGCCCTTCAGCTCACGCCAGCCGTCCCAGTTCCACAGAGTGGCCTGACCAGCTGTCGCGGCCTCGAGACCCTTCAGGTGCTGGTGCCAGCCGCTGAGATAGCCGGTCACTTCGCCGACGTCCTTCGCCGGGACCGTGTGGGTCGTCACCAGCCAGGTGCCGTCGCCGTCCGGGTGGAGTTCCCAACGCACCGTATGCCCCTCGCCGAAGGTATGTTCGAACAGGCGCGGCGGGTCCCAGGCGAGGACCGTGTTGGGCGCGACGCGGGCGGCGTTCTCGGCGGTCCAGGTGTCGGTCACCGGGTGGTTGAAACGCAAATTGTACTGACCGCCGGCCTTCATCTCCATGCCGACGGGGATGGCGAACCAGCAGGCGATGCCCTCCGGCGTGGCGACGGCCTTCCAGACCTTCTCCGGCGAATGACGCAGGCGCCGCTCGAACCGCAGTTCAAGGCCGGCAGCGGTTTCGCGCCAGGTTCCGGCGTCGGCGGGCAAGGTGGCGGTCATTGGGGTGTCTCCCGGTCGAGATGATCTTCAAGGGCATCGAGCTTGTCGGACCAGAAGCGCCGATAGGGCGCCAGCCAGGCGTCGATCCGCGCCAGCCGCGCGGCGTTCAGGCTGTAGAGCCGGCGCTGGCCGTCCTGGCGCACGCGGACCAGCTCGGCCTCGCGCAGGATCCGCAGATGCCGCGAGACGCCGGGCTGGCTGATTTCCAGCGCCGACACCAAGTCGCCCGCCGGCCGTTCGCCCTGACGCAGGAGGTCGAGGATACGCCGGCGGTTGGGTTCGGCGAGGGTTTCGAAGACGTGATCCATGGCGCTTAAATAATCCAATAGTTATATATCTGACAAGATATATATTGGGCCGACTCCCCCGCGCCGCGCTCGCTCGCTACAACCGTCCCATGCCCTCCCCTGATTCCCATCGCGGCCGCGTTCTGATCATCGCCGGATCCGACAGCGGCGGCGGGGCGGGCGTCCAGGCGGACATCAAGACGGTGACGGCGCTGGGAGGCTATGCGGCCACGGCGATCACCGCGATCACTGTGCAGAACACGCTCGGCGTCACCGGCGTGCATCCCGTGCCGCTGGACATCATCGAGGCCCAGGCCCGCGCGGTGCTCGACGACATCGGCGCCGACGCCATCAAGACCGGCATGTTGGGCGACGTGGCGACGGTGGAGCTCGTCGCGCGGGTGCTCGACAGCGCCGTCGGCGTGCCCGCCGTCATCGACCCGGTGATGATCGCCAAGGGCGGAGCCTCCCTGCTGGAGGCGCGGGCCGTGGCGGCGGTGAAAACCCTGCTGGTCCCCCGCGCGGCCCTGCTGACCCCCAATGCGCCGGAAGCCGAGGCCCTGACCGGACTCACCGTGGCCACGCCAGACGACCAGCGCCGCGCCGGCGAAGCGCTGCTGGCCCTGGGCGCGAAAGCCGTGCTGATGAAGGGCGGCCATGTCGCCGGCGACCGGGTGGTCGACATCCTCATGACGCCCGAGGGCGAGACGACCTTCGAAGGCGAGCGGATCGACACCCGCCACACCCACGGCACCGGCTGCACCCTGGCCAGCGCCTGCGCCGTCGGCCTCGCCCAGGGCTTGCCGCTGACCGCCGCCGTGGCCCGGGCCTGGAACTACGTTCACGAGGCCATGCTGCGCGCGCCGGGCTTCGGCGCGGGACATGGGCCGCTCGATCACGCCTGGCCGATGAGAGACCAATGAGCCGACCGCTTGAGCAGCAGCTGGAGGACATCCTCCGCGCCTCGCCCTCGATGATGACCGTGTTGACCGGGGCGCGGGAGCTGGACCTGCCGGACTGGCTGATCGTCTCCGGCGCGGTCTACCAGAGAATCTGGAACCACGTGACCGGCCGCGAGCCCGACTACGGCGTGCGCGACTACGACGTGATCTACTTCGACCCGGACACCAGCTGGGACGCGGAGGACGTCTTCATCAAACGCGCCGCGGCCCTGTTCCCGTCCCCGCTCAATGACCTCGTCGAGGTGCGCAACCAGGCGCGGGTGCATCTGTGGTTCGAGGATCATTTCGGCGAACCCTACGAGCCCCTGTCGAACAGCGCCGAGGCCCTGACCCGGTTCGTCGCTCCCGCCTTCGGGGTCGGGGTGCGGCTGGAGGCGGACGACAGCCTGACCATCAAGGCGCCGTTCGGACTGGAGGATGTGTTCGCCATGACCCTGCGGCCGAACCCGCTTCGGGGATTGGCGAAGGGCTGGGTCAAGACGACGACCTCGGCGCGAACGCGCTGGCCGGAAGTTACGGTGGTGGAGCCGGGCTGAGGCTGCGTGGTTCGAGCCCCGGATCCAGTCCGGGGTCGGCTGAGGCCTCGCTCCTCACCATGACGAACGGGAGTGCGTTCCACCTCTCCCCGTCATCCTGAGGAGCGATCCCTCAGGATCGCGTCTCGAAGGACGCACCCCCCTCACCGCCCCCGCGCATAAACATCCGGATCCCGGATCTCCATCCAGCGGTCCGCTCCCGTCAGCTCGGTGAACCCGTACTGGCGATAAAGCTCATGGGCGTCGGCGGTCGCCAGATGCATGCGGCGGAAGCCCTGCAGGTCCGGGTGAGCTCCGAAATACGCCATGAGCGCCTTGCCCAGACCCCGCCCGCGATGAGCCTCATCGACGAACACGTCGCACAGCCAGCCGAACGTCGCCCGGTCGGTGACTACCCTGGCCATGGCCGCCATATCGCCGTCGGGTGCATAGACGCCAAAGGTCAGACTGTTTCGAACCGCCGTCGCGAAGGTGAGGTAGGGGATGCCTTTCGCCCAGTAGGACTCCTCGCTGATCCAGCGATAGGCGCGCGGCAGGTCGAACAGGGCCGGGTCGTCGCTCACGACGTCGCCGCTATCGGTGCGCAGTTCGGTGGGCATAACCCCCTCCTCAGACGCCGTGCAGGCGGCGGTAGTCCTCGATCTGGCGCAGCAGGCGGTCGGTCCCGCCATCGCCGAACACGCACAGCAGCCGGCGGCCCAGGACCTGACCCGGCGGGCCGAGCAGACAGGGGCCCGCATAGGTGAAATGAAGGGTCGACGGCGACACCAGATCAAGGCCGAAGACGCGGCTGACGCCGATCGGTCCCATCAGCGACCAGTCAAACACCTCGGTTCGTCCCAGCGTGTGATGGATCAGGGCTGTCGGCGTCAGCTCCAGCCGCCATTTGCGCCGGCCGAACAGCCAAAGCGCGCCGGACGCCGCGAAAGGGATGCCGGCGGCGATCGCCACGTTCACCGGATCGGCGAGGAAGGCGGCCCGATTGACCAGCCACGACAAACCCAGCAGCGCCCATATCGGCGCGAACATCCCCAGAAGCTTGCCGCCATTGAGTTCAAAGGTCATCACGTCCACCTATCGCGTTTCAGCGTTCTCCGGGGAGTGATTTTCGTGCGCCAGTGGACCGTCGACGCTTTTGCCTCAGGCCCGTTCAAGGGCAATCCGGCCTGCGTGGTCGAGCCGATGGACGCCTGGCGGGACGCTGCCTGGATGCAGGCGCTGGCGGCGGAAAACAACCAGGCGGAAACCGCCTGTCTCCTGACAACGGACGTTCCAGCCCGCTTCGGTCTGCGCTGGTTCACGCCGACGCTGGAGGTGCCGCTGTGCGGCCACGCCACCCTTGCGGCGGCCCATGTGCTCTTCGCTGAGCTGGGCGTGAAGGCCGACCAGATCACCTTTGACACCCAGTCCGGACCGTTGACCGTCGAGAGGCTCGGCGACCGCTACGAAATGGATTTTCCGGCCAGCATCCCGAAACGGACCTCCGTGCCGGACGGTCTGGTCGAGGCGCTGGGCGCCACGCCGACCGAGGTGTGGGCGGGCAGCTACCTGGTCGCGGTGTTCGACAGCGAAGCGGCGGTCAGGGCGCTTGAGCCTGATCTGGCCGCGCTGGGCAAGATCGCGGGCGAGGCGACCGGCGGACGGGGCAATCTCTCGGCGGCGGCGCTGGCGGACCCGGGGTCGCCCTATGACGTGGTCAGTCGCTTCTTCGCGCCCGGGTCGGGGATTCCGGAAGACCCGGCGACCGGCTCGGCCCACTGCATCCTTGCGCCGTTGTTCGCCAGCAAGCTGGGACGCGCGGACCTGCGCTTCCTGCAGGCCTATCCCGGGCGTGGCGGTGAGCTCGACTGCGAGCATCGCGGCGACCGCGTGTTGCTGCGCGGCAAGGCCGTCACCGTGATCGAGAGTGTACTGCGGCTCTGACAACGGAAAACGCCCCCGTCCGGGGAGAGACGGGGGCGTTCCTTCGCATCAGTCCGGGTCAGGACTTACCAGCGACGCGGGTCGTGCGGGAACCGGTCGTTGCGGTCGGGATGACCGTCGCGGTCGGTGTCATAGACGGGACCAGGGCGCGGGCCGGGGCCGGGGCCAGGACGGTGGTCACCGCGATCGTCACGGTCGTGACGCTCGTAGTGGACTTTGGCGCTCAGGACTTTGAAGCGGCGATCAAGATCGGCGCGCTCCCAGCCCTGCAGGCCGCCGGTCCGGCGATAGCGGTATTCCAGACGCGCGATGGTCTGGAATTCGGCGCGCAGGTTGGCGGCCTCGCGGCGGGTCAGGGAGCCATTGCGGACGCCTTGATCGATGCGCTGGTCGAGCTGGGCCTGGCGCTGGTTGATGTTGGTCCAGGGAGCCGCGGCGGCCGGCATGGCGGCGCCGGCCAGAGCGGAGGCCGCCAGAAGCGGGATCAGGAATTTCTTCATAACGCGTATCCTCTTGTGCGGAGTCGCCTCGGGGGTGACGACCTTGCACAGAGGTAAACACGCGGAACCTGAAACGGTTCTGAGGCGCTCGTTGTCCTGCGTTCACGTCCCTGAACGGGTCAGGCGGCCACGGACCGCGCCGCGGCCGCATTGGTGAGCGCCGTTTCGATCGCATCATAGAGGCGCTTCAGTTCGATCGGCTTGGAGACATGACCGTCCATGCCTACCGCCAGGTAGGATTCGACCTGATGCACGAGGGCATTGGCCGTCAGCGCGAGGATCGGCGTCCTGGCGCCGCCGCCGGCGGTCTCGGCGGCGCGAATCTCGCGAGCGGCCTCCACGCCATCCATCACCGGCATCTGGATATCCATGAGGATCAGGTCGAAGCCGCCCTGGCGCCAGGCCTCGACCGCCTGTCGGCCGTCGGCAACGATGTGAAGATCCACCCCGAGCGGCTCCATGACCGCCCGCAGGACCTTCTGGTTGGTGGCGTTGTCTTCGGCCGCGAGAATGCGCAGCGTCCGGTCTTCCAGAGCGTCCTGCGCCGACTCCTGAGCCACCGCGGGCGCCGGAGCAGAAGCCGCCGCGCGGGCCAGAGGCAGATCAACCGTGAAGGTCGAGCCCTCACCCTCGATGCTCCGGGCGACGATCGCCCCGCCCATCAGCTGGGCGAGTTCGCGGCTGATGGCCAGGCCGAGCCCCGTGCCGCCGAACCGACGGGTATTCGAATTGTCGGCCTGGATGAATTTCTCGAACAATGTCGGCAACTTGTCGTTTGCGATGCCGATGCCGGTGTCGGACACGATCAGCCGCAGTCCGCCGTTGGGGCCCGCGGAGAAGCGGGCCGCCACGGCGCCCTCGACTGTGAACTTCACGGCGTTGGACAGCAGGTTGCCCAGGATCTGTCGGAGCCGGTCGGAATCGCCGCGCCACCAGCCGGCGACGTCCGGATCGACCGTCATGCCGAAGCGCAGGTTCTTCTGGCCGGCCATGACCGAGAAGGCGCTGGCCGCGGCTTCGGCGAGATCGTCCAGCGAAAAGTCGCGTTCGGCCAGCTCAAGGCGGCCGGCCTCGATCTTTGACAGGTCGAGTACGTCATTGATGACGCTGAGCAGCAGTTCGCCCGACTCACGGATGACGCCGAGGCGTTCGCGCTGCCGGTTGTCGAGCTCATCGCGGGCCATGATGTCGGCCATGGCCAGCACGCCGTTGAGCGGCGTGCGGATCTCGTGGCTCATGTTGGCCAGGAACTGCGACTTGAGGATGTTGGCGGCATTGGCCTGATCGCGCGCCTCGACCAGCTCGCCCATGGCGCGGCGAAGGTCACGGTCATTGGCGTCGAGCTTGGCCAGCAGCTGGTTGAAGCTCTGGGCCAGACTGCGGAACAGGTCATCATCGGCATCTTCGGCCACCGGCGCGAAACGACCGCTCTCCGCCACTTCGCCCATGGCCCGGGACAGACGGCTGACGGGCTGGATCACCCGGCGAGCGAGGGCGTTGGCCACGAACATGGCGATGCCGGCCGTGCCGAAGAACAGGGCGAAGGTCAGCGCGAGGAAGCGCGGAAACAGCGCCGACAGGCGCGGAGCCTCGACCGTCGTGACCAGCGACCCGACATTGCGGCCCGACAGGGTGACGGGCGTGCGAAGGGTCGTTTCCGACGCATCGGACGACCGCGTCGCCCGCTGAACCGCGAGAATTCGACCCTTGGCGTCGACCAGGCTGGCGGAGCGAACGCCGGGAGCGGCGACCATCGACATCACGGCCCGGCGGGCTTCGGACTCATCGCCCCGCGCCAGGGCCGGGGCGGCGATTTCAGCCACAACGGCGTTCATGGCCGCGCTGCTGGCCTTGGATTCCTGTCGGGAAACGACCCATTGCTGGATCATGAAGGCGCTGCAGGCCGCGAGCAGCACCGCAACGGTCGTGACCAGCGCCACACTGGCCACGCGCGCCTGGAACGGCGCATGGCTGGAAGCCTGGGTTGTGTCCGTTTGCTGGCTCATCTGCCCGAAAAACCGCCCGTCATCGGACTCTTATCGCCCAATCTCCCTAACGCTTCGCTTCCGCGACAATTTAACCCTCTATTTACCTAGTCAGGAATTAAGGTTTCGTTTACGTTTGGCTCGCCTACCGGTTGAAGGAGAGTCCAGGTGGAAAAAGCTTTTGTCGCTCAACGTGTGGCCAGGAAATTGTTCGCGACCGAGCATGCGCTCGACGCGGCGATGACCGAAGCCGCGGAACTGATGGCGGACCTGCTCAAGGCCCGTAAGGATCTCAACCTCTCCGCGGTGGTCGGTGACGCCGCCCCGGCGAAACTGGTCGATGCGATGGCCGCCCTGGCGCAAGCCCGGTCGGCCGTGGTGGCCGTTCACAACGAACTCAACGATGTGAAGCTGCGCATTGGCGTGCGGACCAAGATGACCGGCTTCGAAGACAAGCCCCCGGAACTGGCGACGCTCAAGGCTGGCCAGGATCTCCGTCAGGTCAGCTGACCTTCGAGGTTGCGATAGTTTAACTCTCTTGCGCCTCTAACACCGTGTTAGAGGCGCAATTGATGTACCACTCGGTTCTCCCTCTGGTCGGCTGGACAGTCCTTCTGGGCGTGTTTTTGCTTGCCTGGTTCAAGGGGGGGCCGGCGGAAAGATGGGGCGCGACCTTGAAGGTCGGGACCTCGGCGATGGCTCTCGCCGTCCATGTTCTCTTCCATGCCAACGCCATTTCGGTCGCCCTGCTGACAGCCGACGGCCTGCTTGCGCTGGGCTTCCTTGTGCTGGCGATCCGGTACGCCAGCCTCTGGATTGGCGCGGCCATGCTGCTTCAGGGCGTCCAGTTCAGCCTCCATGCCTGGTACCTCGTCATCGAACGGCCGCACGACCGGATGTACTCGGTGATCAACAATCTCGACACGTTCGCCGTCATCGGGTGCATCCTGGTGGGCACCCTGATCTCCTGGCGTCGGCGAGAGCAGGCTGGTCAGGCCGCCTGAGCGACTTTTCGGGCCGGCGCCGTCGTCAGGCCCACCCCGCCCAGAATCAGCGCGAGCGCGACCAGGGCGCTCCAGCCGGGTCGCTCGTGCATCAGGCCCACCCCCAGCACCAGCGCCCACAGCGGCAGCAGATAGACGGTCATGCTGGTGAACACCGCGCCGCGACGCTGGATCAGCCAGACCCAGCCGACGGTGCCGAGTCCGCTCGAGAAGATTCCCAGCACCGCCGTCACTGCCAGCGCCCCCGGCGGCGGCGCGGACGGCGGACCATGAAGCACCAGAGCGCCGATCGTGGCGAAGATCGCGCCGGTCAGGCACATCATCAGGCCGCCGATGGTCGAGGGGACCTGCGGCGTCTTGCGCATCATGATGTTGGAGGCCGCGTAGAGCACGGCCGCGCCGATCGCCAGGCCGAGCGCCCCGGCCTCGAGCGCCGCGCCCGACGTCAGGCGCGGACCGACCAGCACCAGCAGCCCGCCAAAGCCTAGCACCACCCCGAGCAGACGGCGGGGCGTGAGCTTCTCGTCGTGCAGGAACAGGTGGGCCATCACCACGGTGAACACCGGCGACGCGCCGTTGCAGATGGCGTTGACCGCGCTGGGCAGACTCTTCGCCGCCGTAGAGAACATGAAGAAGGGGACGGCGAACCCGACCAGTCCGAGCATGGCGTAGGCGAACCAGACTCCCTGACGATCAAACGCCAGCGGCGGCAGTTGCTCACCCCGCGCCGCCGCGACAGGCCAAAGGGTAAAGGTCGCCACCCACAGGCGGATGGCCGAGACCCAGAACGGATGAATGCCGCCCACGGCGATCTTCAGGCCGGCGAAGGCCGAGCCCCAGATCAGCACCAGGACCCCCAGCACCACCCAGTCTATGCGCGCCCGAGATTGCACCCGCGTCCCCCTGCCTGCCGCCGGAGGTAAGGCCCCTGCCGACGCCGCGCCAGCGCTTCCTGTCAGCGACGCAAGAAAAACTCCGCTTGTGCGGCGCAGCGAAATCGGGTTCTTCGACTGCGGGCCACGCTCTCCCAACGGAGCGCAGTCCATCTGCAAGGATGGGAGACATCGCAGTGAATACGACTCCGCAAAAGCCGGACTTGCGCCCGGCGCGCCCCGAATTCTCTTCAGGCCCCTGCGCCAAGAGACCCGGCTGGACCCCCGAAAACCTCAGTGACGCCGTCCTCGGACGCTCGCATCGCGGCAAGCCCGGCAAGGCGAAGCTGAAGCTGGCGATCGACCGCACCCGAGAGGTGCTGGGCGTTCCGGCCGACTTCCTGATCGGCATCGTCCCCGGCTCCGACACCGGCGCCGTCGAGATGGCCATGTGGTCGATGCTCGGCCCCAGACCCGTTCAGCTGCTGGCCTTCGAATCCTTCGGCAAGGACTGGGTCACCGACGTGACCAAGCAGTTGAAGCTGCCGGACGTCGAGGTGCTCGAGGCTCCCTATGGCGCCCTGCCCGACCTGACGAAGGTCCGCCCGGACGCGGACCTGGTGTTCACCTGGAACGGCACCACCAGCGGCGTGCGCGTGCCGAACGCCGACTTCATCAGCGCCGATCGCGAAGGCATCGTCATCTGCGACGCCACCAGCGCCGCCTTTGCCCAGGACCTCGACTGGGCCAAGCTCGATGCCGTGACCTTCTCCTGGCAGAAGGCGCTAGGCGGGGAAGCCGCTCACGGCATCCTGATCCTGTCGCCGCGCGCCGTCGCCCGGCTGGAGAGCTACACCCCGGCCTGGCCGATGCCGAAGCTGTTCCGCATGACCGAGAAGGGAAAGCTCAACGCCGGCATCTTCGAGGGGGCCACGATCAACACCCCCTCGCTGCTCTGCGTCGAGGACGCCCTGGACGCCCTGGCCTGGGCCGACACTGTCGGCGGTTTCGCCGGCATGAAGGCTCGCTCGGAAGCCAATCTGAAGGCGCTCGAGGACTGGGTCGCGGTCACGCCCTGGGTCGCCTTCCTCGCCGAGGACAAGGCCAGCCGGTCCAATACCTCCGTCTGCCTCAAGGTCGTCGATCCGGCGATCACCGCACTCAGCGATGACGCCCAGGCCGACTTCGCCAAGAAACTGGCGTCCGTGCTGGAGAAGGAAAAGGCCGCCTACGACATCGGCGGCTACGCCAAGGCGCCTCCGGGCCTGCGAATCTGGTGCGGCGCGACGGTCGATACGGCCGACGTGACGGCGCTGACGCCCTGGCTCGACTGGGCCTTCGCGACCGTGAGTTCCGAACTCACAGCCGCCTGACCCTAAAAGCCCTCCCCCTCGTTGGGGGAGAGTTGGGTGGGGGTGCATGCAGGGCGTCGGGCGACGAACGCTGATGGCGTCGAGCCCGTCCTCAACACCTCCAGCCAGAACAGACATCCCATCCCCGACCCTTCCCCCATCGAGGGGGAAGGGAGAAGAAAGATCCCTCACCATGGCTCCCCGCGTTCTCATCGCTGACAAGCTCAGCCCCGCCGCCGTCGACATCTTCAAGACCCGCGGCGTCGACTTCGACATCAAGACCGGCCTGACCAAGGACGAACTGATCGCCGTCATCGGCGACTACGACGGCATCGCCATCCGCTCGGGCGCCAAGCTCGACAAGGACGTGATCGCCGCCGCCAACAGGCTGCAGGTCATCGCCCGGGCCGGCATCGGGGTCGACAACGTCGACATCCCCGCCGCCACCGCCAAGGGCATCGTGGTGATGAACACCCCGTTCGGCAACTCGATCACCACGGCCGAGCATGCCATCGCCATGATGTTCGCCTTGGCGCGCCAGATGCCCGCCGCCGACGCCTCCACCCAGGCCGGCAAGTGGGAGAAGAACCGCTTCATGGGCGTGGAGCTCTACGCCAAGACGCTGGGTCTGATCGGGGCCGGCAACATCGGCTCGATCGTCGCCGACCGCGCACAGGGCCTGAAGATGAAGGTCATCGCCTTCGACCCCTTCCTGTCGCCGGAACGGGCCATCGAGATCGGCGTCGAGAAGGTGGAGCTGGAAGACCTGCTGGCCCGGGCCGATGTCATCACCCTGCACACGCCCCTGACTGACAAGACCCGCAACATCCTGTCGGCCGAGGCCCTGGCGAAGACCAAGAAGGGCGTTCTGATCGTCAACTGCGCCCGCGGCGGGCTGGTGGACGAGGTCGCCCTGCGCGAACTGCTCGACAGCGGCCACATCGGCGGCGCCGGCTTCGACGTGTTCGTCACCGAGCCGGCCAAGGAAAACCCCTTGTTCGGCAGCGACAAGGTCGTGGCCACCCCGCACCTGGGCGCCAGCACCAACGAGGCGCAGGAGAACGTCGCCCTGCAGGTCGCCGAGCAGATGAGCGACTATCTGCTGACCGGCGCCGTGACCAACGCCCTGAACAGCCCGTCGATCACGGCCGAGGAAGCCCCGCGCCTGAAACCCTTCGTGGCCCTGGCAGAGAAGATCGGCGCCTTCGCCGGCCAGATGGTCGATTTCGGCATCACCACCATCGACATCGCCTACGAAGGCGAGGTTGCGGCCCTGAACGTCAAGCCGATGACCAGCGCGGCGCTCGCCGGCGTGCTGCGGCCGATGCTGGCGGAGATCAACATGGTCTCGGCCCCGGCCGTGGCCAAGGAACGCGGCATCGTCGTCTCCGAGAGCCGGCAGGAGCAGAGCCCCGTCTACGAAAGCCTGATGCGCATCACCATCACCACCGAGAAGAGCAAGCGCTCCTTCGCCGGCACGGTGATCGGCGGCGCGCCGCGCATCGTCGAGGTCAAGGGTATGGACCTGGACGCGGCCTTCTCGCCGGCCATGCTGTACGTCAACAACCTCGACAAGCCGGGCTTCATCGGCGCGCTCGGCATGCTGCTGGGCGAGGCGGGCGTCAACATCGCCACCTTCAACCTCGGCCGGGTCAGCGCGGACGAGGACGCCATCGCCCTGGTCGGCGTCGATCAGGCTCCGGACGCCGCCCTGCTGGCCCGCATCCAGGCCCTGCCGCACGTGAAGGAAGCCCGCGCGCTGGTGTTCTAGGCTACGTCCCTCCCCCTGAGGGGGAGGGGGACCACCCGGAGGGTGGTGGAGAGGGATGCGCCGAAGGAGCCGGAAGGCCCGCCGACAGCAGTTCCTCCCTCTCCGACCCGGCGCTGCCGGGCCACCTCTCCCTCCGGGAGAGGAA
>CAZISF010000101.1:5990-12237 GCA_964541915.1 uncultured Caulobacter sp. | reverse complement strand
AGCTAGCGGTCCTGCCGCAGCCCGAACAGGCTGGCGAGATGAACCAGCAGCACCAGCACCACGGCGGCGGACGTGACCATGATCATCCGCCAGGGCATCATCCGGGGACCCTTGATCAGGTTCGGCGGCAGGCTCCCGCGCCAGCCGCTGAACGCGGTCAGGCCGATGAACACGGCGGCGGCGGCGAGGGTGGTGGAAACGTCCATCCGGGGCGAGATGGCGGCCCGGAGCGGCCAACGCAAGCTTCGTCCACAGCTATTCGCGCCGCACACCAGATTTAGCGTTAACCTCGCGTTTACACACAATCTCTGGCTGGTTAGCGTCCTCTATGAGTGCCGGAGACACGATTCGAATGACGTCGGGGGCGCCTTGGAGCGTGAAAGGGATCGATCCCAAGGCGCGGGAGATCGCAAAGGATCTCGCGCGGCGGTCCGGCATGACGCTCGGCGAGTGGCTCAATCGCATGATCGTAGAGGGCGATGCGATCGAACCCTCTGATATTACAGAAGAATACGACGTGCACCCCGGTCCGGGATTCGACGCCCAGCCGGAGCCGATCGTCGTGGGCGGATCGCGCCGTGACGCGCCGCGCCGCTATGAAGTCGCCGGCCATCCCGCCGACGAGGTCGGTCGGGTGGCTGAAGCCATCGAGCGGCTGACAGCTCGCATCGAGGCTGCCGAACAACGCTCGACCCTCGCCATCACCGGCATCGACCAGTCCGTACGCGGGGCTTTGTCGCGCCTGGAGGGCGCCGAACGGGAACAGGTCGCCGTCGCCGCGCGGTTCGAGGGCGCGCTTGATGAGCTGAACACCCGCTACGGCGGCGTGGGCGAGCGGCTGCGGCGGATCGAGATGGAGTCGACCGGACCGCGTTCGGCGGAAGCCCTTCGCGCCATCGAAGGCATGCTCGGCAAGGTCGCCGGCCAGGTCTACGAAGGTGAATCCCGAACGCGGGAAACCCTTGCCGCCATCGAGGCGCGCATCGCCACGGTTGAAGCGGCGCCGGCGGCGATCGTCCCGTCCGTGGATACCACCCAGTTGGCGGAGGTGGTCATGGCGCGGGTCGATGAAGCCGAGTCGCGTACGACGGACGCCCTGCGCGATCTCGGCGCTTCGTTCGTAGCGCTCGATCGCCGGCTGAAGACGGTTGAGAGCGGCTCCGGCGACGGCGGCGCGCGTCTGGAGACCCTGGCGGCTGAATTGACCCGGAAGATGGAAGCGACGCGCACGGAACTGGCCGAAGGTCTTCGGGCGGCCTCGGAAGGCCGTTTCGACCGCATGGAACGCAACCTCTCCGAAATGGCCTCGCACATCCAGGCCGCGGAGACCCGCTCGACCCAGGCCATCGAGCGAATGGGGCGTGAGGTGGTCAATATGGCTGACAGTCTTAGCCGCCGGGTCCAGACCGTGGAAAATCATGGCGCCGACGCGATCGAGCAGATCGGCGGCGAGGTGGCCCGCATCGCCACCGTGGTCGAACAGAAGCTCAACCGCGCCGATGGTGTTCAGGCCCAGGCGCTGGAAAAGCTCGGCAGCGAGATCGCCCGCATCACCGAACGGCTGGCCGAGCGGATCGCCAACTCCGAGCGCCGCGGGGCCCTGGCCATCGACGAGGTCGGTGAACAGGTGGCCCGTGTCACCGAACGCATCAACCAGCGCCAGGAGCGCTCGTCGGCCGATCTGGCCGAGCGTATTCGCCAGAGCGAGGAACGCACCGCCCGCCTGCTGGACGAGGCGCGCGAAAAGATCGACCAGAGCCTGAACGCCTCGCACCGGCGTCTGGCGGAACAGGTCGCCCAGGGCCCGGTGGCGCCGATCGCGACCCCGACGCCGCTTCAGCGCCGCGCTGAGATACCCCGCGAGCCGTTCGATCCCTTCACTGCTGACCCCTTTGAGGCGCCGGGCCGGACCATTCCGGAAGAGGCGTTCGCGCCGCAGGCGCTGACGCGACCGGAAGCCGCCGCGCCGCTGGCGGAACCGGAACCCTTCCCGGTCGCCGAACGCGGCCCGCCGGCCTTCTCTGAGGAAGACTACGAGGCGGCCGACGGCTTCGCGCCGATCTCCGAGGACGTCGAGATTCCCGAGGCGCCGGTGTTTCCGGAGTCGCCGGAGATTTCGCCGTTTGACGCCGACGAACCCGCGCGCCCCAGGACCACGCGTGAAGTGCTCGAGCAGGCCCGGAACGCCGCGCGCCTGGCCAACTCGCCCGAAGCCCGCCCCGCGTCCGAAAAGCGCGGCCTGTTCGGCGCCGGCAAGCCGAAGCGTCGGGCGAGTTCCTCCCTGCAATCGGCTGTCGTGCTGGCAGCCGGCGCGGCGACGATCGGCCTGCTGAGCGCCGGCGGCGTGATGCTCTACGGCGGTCATGGCGAGGGCTCTGTCGCCGGCCGCGTCGCCGAGGCGCTGCAGATCCGTCGCGCGGACGAACAGGGTGAGATCAAGACGGCCGAGGCCGACACCACGCCCGTCCTGCCATCCACGCCGCGGGTTGCGGTCGCCGTTTCTCCGCAGGGCGTCGGGCCTTCGACCACGGACGCCCCGCCATTAGCTGGCGCCCCGACCGCCGCTCCCGTGGCCGCGCCGGTCGAAAGCCCGGCCTCCCTCTATGCCGACGCCATTCGCCGGATCGACGCGCGTGACCTGACCGGCGTGGCGACCCTCAAGCGCGCTGCCAATCTCGGCTACGCCCAGGCCCAGTTCTACCTCGCCAAG
The DNA here is from genome assembly GCA_964541915.1 of uncultured Caulobacter sp. Taxonomy (GTDB): domain Bacteria; phylum Pseudomonadota; class Alphaproteobacteria; order Caulobacterales; family Caulobacteraceae; genus Caulobacter. Next base: position 9,527 of record CAZISF010000101.1, on the reverse strand, counting down.
CTGTACGAAAACGGCGAGGCCGGCCTCCGCAAGGATCCGGTCGAGGCGCGCCGCTGGACCGAACGGGCCGCCCTGGGCGGCGATCGCAAGGCCATGCACAACCTCGGCCTCTATTTCTTCGAGGGCCAGGGCGGGACCAAGAACACCACCACGGCCGCCCAGTGGTTCCGGAAGGCCGCTGACCTCGGCCTGTCGGACAGCCAGTACAATCTCGGCCGCCTCTACGAGGAAGGCTACGGCGTCTCCCAGAACGCTGCGGAAGCCTACAAGTGGTACCTGATCGCCGCACGGGCCGGAGACTCCGAGGCCCGGTCCAGCGCCGCGCGCGTCGCCAAGGACCTGTCGCCGCCGGCGATCGCCGCGGCCGAGCGGTCGGCCCAGGGGTTCCGCGCGGCAAGCCCGACGGCGACGCCGGCCGGCGCGGCGGTCCAGGCCGCTGTCGGCGGGACGTCAAGCGACGTGACCGCCGCCCAGCGGGCGCTTTCGACCCTTGGCTTCTATCGCGGTCCGCAGGATGGCGTGCCGTCGCAGGGGCTGAAGGGCGCCATCGCCGCCTTCCAGCGTGAGCAGGGCATCCCCCCGACGGGTACGCTCGACGCCGCGACGATGCAGAAGCTGTCGACCTACGCCCGATAATGCGCGGCCATCGCGCCGGCGGTTTTTCCGGTCGCATGGCGCCCCGGGAGGGGCGTAGTTAGGCCGTGGACCTCTACCTTCCCATCGCCGAGATGTCGGTCAACGCGCCACTGCTGATCACGCTTGGGGCGGTGGTCGGCTTCATCTCGGGCCTGTTCGGCATCGGCGGCGGGTTCCTGATGACGCCGGTTCTGGTGTTCATGGGCATCCCGCCGGCGGTGGCCGTGGCCAGCCTGGCCAACCATGTCGCCGCTTCATCCTTCTCGAGCGTCACCGCCTACAGCCGCCGGCGGATGGTCGATTTCCGCATGGGCGGCGTTCTGGCCGCGGGCGGCGTCGCCGGCGCCTTCATCGGCGTCGAGGTGTTCCGGGTCTTGCGCCTGCTCGGGCAGGCGGACCTCGTCGTGGCGGTGTCCTATCTGCTGTTCCTGGGCGTGATCGGGGCCTTGATGCTGTGGGAGTCGCTCGGCGCGGTCCTGCGCAGCCGCCGGGGCGAGCCGCCGCCGCCACGCCGCGACCGCCGCCCGATCCTGCTGTACGCCCTGCCGTGGAAGATACGGTTCCCCAAGTCCCGCCTGTACATCAGCGTGATCCCGCCGATCCTGCTGGGTCTGTTCGTCGGCATCCTGTCGGCGATCATGGGCGTCGGCGGCGGCTTCGTCCTCGTCCCGGCGATGGTCTATCTGCTGCGCATGCCGGCCAATGTCGTGGTCGGCACCAGCCTGTTCCAGATCGTCATCACCACGGTGCTGACCAGCGTGCTGCAGGCAGGGCGCAACCAGACCGTCGACGTGGTGCTGGCGACCCTTCTGCTGATCGGCGGCGTGCTGGGCGCCCAGCTTGGCGCCAGGGCCTCCGCGCGATTCCGGGCCGAAGAGCTGCGCGCCCTGCTGGCCCTGGTCGTCTTGCTGGTAGGGCTGCGCATGGGCCTTGGCCTGTTCATTCAGCCCGCCGACCCGTTCGTGCTGGTGGCGGGGGTCGGATGATGCCCGTCGCCGCGCCGCCGCCCGTTCTACCCGCAACGATCTCGGCTACGCTGACCGAGACGGATGTGCGCGTCACCTCGGGGTTCCGCGGGGCCAGGATCTCGGTCTACGGCGCGGTCTTCAATCCGGGCGGACGGCCCAGCGACGTCGTGGTTGTGGTCAAGGGCCCGGTCCAGCCGGTGCGTATCGCCCGCAAGGTCCGCGTCGCCGGTGTCTGGCTCAACAGCCGGCCTGTCGTGTTCGAGGGCGCGCCGGGCTTCTACCGGGCGGCCTCGACCCGGCCTCTGGGCGACATCGCCCGGTTCGGGCAACTGCGACAGCTGGGCCTCGGCCTCGATCACCTGGCCATCGCGGCCCCGGCCGAGCGGCGCATCGAGACCCGCTACGGCGTCCGCGACATGGTCGTGAACACCCTCGGCCCCGACTACTACGCCTGGCGCGCCGCGGTGGTGCGATTGAAGCAGACGGCGGGCCTTTACAGCGCTGACGCCGACGGCGTCACCTTCGTCGACCGTGGACTCTTCCTCGCCCAGGTCGTTCTGCCCGCCGAGGCGCCGATTGGTCAGTACACGGCGCGCGTGATCCTGTTTCAGGGGGGACGCCCCGTCTCCGACCGCACCTTGCCGCTCAAGGTGGAAAAGGTCGGGCTTGAGAGGGCGCTTTACCTTTTCGCGCACCTGCATCCGTGGTCGTATGGCATTGTTTCGGCGCTCATTGCCCTGGGCGCCGGCTGGGCGGCCTCGCGGGCGTTTCGCAGGAGTTGACGGGGATGAGGCAGGCGAGCGCGCGGGTGCCCGCGTCGGCGTGGACGCTCGGGATCATCAGCCTGACGCCGTTCTATGTCACTTCGGCCATCTACTGTTACGGCCCTCACCGCTTCGGCGCCCTGGCGCTGCTGGCGCTCGGAACCTGGTCGACAGCCATGCTGGCCTACCTCGGCGGCATCCGCGCCGGCCTGGAGCTGGCCAGCGATCACCCGCCGCGCTGGTGGAGCATGTCGCTGTCGCTGCTGACGCCGATCGCCGGGTTCGGCCTGCTGTACGGCGCCCTGGCCCACCGCTTCGACGCGGTCTGGGAGGTGTCGGGCTTCCTCGTCGCCTTCCTGCTGGTCTGGGTCTGGGATGTCCGCGACATCGAGGGTCCCGCCTGGCGACCGCGCTATCGCACCCTGATCACCGCCGGCGCCGCCATCGCCCTGGCGTTTGCGCTGGAACAGGCGATGAGCATGTAGCCGTCCGGCGGGATCAGTCCCCGACCAGCGACGCCCAGCCAATGGCGTGCGCCTTGCCCGCGCCCAGCGCTACGGCCAGCAAGCGGCCCGTAAACATCCCGGCGAAGGCCTCATCCTTCACGTTCAGTCCGCCGGCATAGGCTCCGAAGGCCGGCAGGATGACCCGGGTCCCGTCGGTCAGGAAACAGCGCCGCCGCACGCGTCCGCCCCGTCCTGCGACCTTCGCGGCGGGATGAAGATGTCCGGACGCCTCGCCCGGCTGGCAGCCGGCCCGAGGCTCGTGCCGCAGGCGAAGCCCCCCCAGATCCATCTCGTCGACGATCTCGCCCGGCAGGGCGCGCGGGCCGTCGGCATCATGGTTGCCGACGATCCAGATCAACCGCCGCGCATCGGCCAGCGCCGCCAGACGTACGGCGTCATCGCGGTCCAGCCGATCCTCGGCCGACCCGTCGTGGAAGCTGTCGCCGAGGAAGATCAGCAGATCCGGCGCTGTGGCCGCCACCTCGCGCTCCAGCCGGTCCAGCGTCTCGCGGGTGTCGTACGGCGGCAACAGCTGGCCGCGCCGGGCGTAGGCCGAGCCCTTCTCGAAATGCAGATCGGCGACGATCAGCGCCCGATGATCCGGCAGCCACAGCGCGCCGGTGGCGCGCAACACCGCAGCCTCGCCATTGATCGCGATCGCCA
>CAZISF010000101.1:0-5890 GCA_964541915.1 uncultured Caulobacter sp. | reverse complement strand
TCCATGAACATCGGCACAGCGAACGGCGAGACATGCTCGAGCTTCACATGCCGGATATGACCCTTGATCCGCGCCAGCATCTGACTGACCCGGCCGATCTCGACCAGGTTGGTCGCCGCATCCGACCGCGCGCAGCGCAGCAGCAGATGGTCGGGCTGGTGCCGGCGCAGCACGTCGTAGATCAGGTCGGTCGAGAAGGTCACCTGCCGTCCGGACTTCTCGGCCCCCGGCATCCTCCGTTCGATCAGGCCGGAGATCAGGGCGCAGCCCTTGAACGCGCGCTTCATCATGAAGCTCTCGTCCAGCCAGGCCTCAAGGTCGTCGCCCAGCATGTCTTCCTCGAACAGGGCGTCGAGATCGAGCCCGTCCATGGGACGCAGCGACCAGATGGCCATTGAATAGTCATTGCAGACGAAACCCAGCGGCCCGATGCCGAGCCGGTCCAGCCGGCGCGTGAGCAGCATGGCGAGAGTCGTGTGCGCGTGGCGACCATCGAACGGATAGCAGGTCAGGAAGTGACGCTTTCCTTCCGGAAAGGTCTCGACCAGCATCTGGTCGGGCCGGGGCAAGGCCGAGTGCAGGCGCTGGGCCTCCAGCCATTCCCGCACCTCGTCCGGGAAGACATGCCATTCGGCGTCGTTCGACATCATCCGCCTGACCTTGCCGGCCAGGAAGGTCGAGATGGCGAACTTGCTGCTGCCCCAGCTGGGCATCTTCGGATCGACATGCGGCGCCGGCGTCACCAGCACGTCGACGCCGGTCACCGCCTGCAGCCGCCAGACCTGGCCGCCGAAGATGAAGGTATCGCCCGGCGACAGCATCTCGAGGAAGCCTTCCTCCATCTCGCCCAGCTTGCGCCCCGGCCGCCCGCCGCGCGCGGCCATCCGCACACTGAGCATGGCCGGCGAGATGATCGCTCCCACGTTCATGCGGTGCCGCCGCACCGTGTCGGCGTCGCGCGCGACCCACAGGCCGTCGCGGGTCTTCACGATCCGGCGGAAGCGGTCATAGGTCTTCAGGGCGTAGCCGCCGGTCGAGACGAACTCGATGACGCTCTCGAAATCCTCCCAGGCAAGGTCGCGATAGGGCCCGGCGCCGCGCACCTCGTCGTACAGCGCCAGCAGGTCGAACGGTCCGGCGCAGGCGCAGCTCATGACGTGCTGGGCCAGCAGGTCCAGCGCGCCGGTGCGCGGCGGGTCGCCGTCCAGCGCGTTCTCGGCGATGGCCTCGATGGCCGCCTGGCACTCCAGCACCTCAAACCGGTTGGCCGGCACGAACAGCGCCTTCGACGGCTCGTCCAGCCGGTGGTTGGCCCGGCCGATGCGCTGGACCATCCGCGCGGCGCCCTTCGGCGCGGCCAGCTGGATGACCAGGTCGACGTCGCCCCAGTCGATGCCTAGATCGAGCGTCGAGGTGCAGACCACCGCCTTCAGCTCGCCCCGCGCCATGGCCCCCTCGACCTTGCGCCGCTGCTCGGCCGCCAGACTGCCGTGGTGCAGGGCGATCGGCAGGCTGTCGTCGTTGATCTTCCACAGCTCCTGGAACGCGAACTCGGCCTGGAAGCGGGTGTTGACGAAGATCAGCGTGGTGCGGTGCCGCTTGATGATCTCGTAGACGTCGCCCATCGCGTGCTGCGCCGTATGCCCGGCCCACGGCACCCGCCCGCCAGAGATCAGCACGTCGACGACGGGAGAGGGGCCCGGTGGCCCCCGCACGAGATCGACGCTGTCGGTGTTCCGGCCGAGCCAGTCCCGGATCAGGTCCGGGTCATCCACCGTCGCCGACAGTCCGACCCGCCGCATCTTCGGCGCGATCGTCTGCAGCCGGCTCAGGCCGAGCGCCAGAAGATCGCCGCGCTTGGACGGCCACAGCGTGTGGATCTCGTCGATGATCACGCAGCTGAGGTCCTCGAACAGCCCCTGGGCGCCTTCCCAGGCCAGCAGCAGCGCCAGCTGCTCGGGCGTCGTCAGCAGCATGTCCGGCGGCTTCAGCTTCTGGCGCTGCTTGCGAGACACGCCGGTGTCGCCGGTGCGGGACTCGGCGACGATGTTCAGGCCCATCTCGTTGATGGGCGCCAGCAGGTTGCGCTCGACATCGACGGCCAGCGCCTTCAGCGGCGACAGGTACAGGGTGTGGATGCCGCGCGGACCGTTCGGCGGCGGCCGTTCAGCCAGCTCGATCAGGCTCGGCAGAAAGCCGGCAAGCGTCTTGCCGCCGCCGGTCGGGGCGATCAGCAGGGCGTCGCGGCCCTGCCGCCCCTTCTCGACCATCGCCAGCTGATGCTCGCGCGCGGCCCAGCCGCGGCTGGCGAACCAGTCGGCGAAGCGCGGCGGCAACGGCGGGGAGGCGACGCCGTCCATGGGGTTCAGCCACTGACCGCGTTTGCGAGCAGGCTGATGCCGACGGCGAGAATGGCGGTGTTGTAGAGATAGGCCGCCATGCCGTGGGCGGTGACCAGGTTGCGCAGCTTCGTGCTGCCGATGGTGTTGTCCGACACCTGGAAGGTCGCGCCGATGGTGAAGGCGACATAGGCGAAGTCGAGGTAGCTGGTCGGCGGCTCGCCCGGAAAGCCGATGCCGGCATTCTGGCTCTCGCCGGTGATCGCGAAGTGCCGGTGGGCGTAATGGGGCACGAACACCGAATGCATCAACAGCCAGCCGACGGCCAGGGTCACCCCGACGATGACCGGCGTCAGCGCCTTGTGGTCCTTGTCCGGATGAAGCAGCGCCATGACGATGCCGCCCAGGCTGGCGATGATCGCCGCGCCGACGACCAACAGGACCACGCCGCCGCCGTCATCCTGTCGTCCGGCGCGGTCGCGGATGTCCTTTTCGCTCGCCGTCAGGAACAGCCGCCACAGCAGGGTCAGGTACAGCAGCGCTCCGGCATCCCAGCCCACCAGGACAGGGTGGACCTGCAGCAGAGGGACCGTCGTCGCGGCGAATCCCGCGGTCACGGCGACGGCGAGGGCGGCGACCGGGCGCCAGTGCGCGGCCAGCATCGAGGAGCGGATCGGGGCGGGGGACGTCATTGTCTCGCAACCCATCACTCCGGCGGCCTCGCGTCAATGTTCCCGGTCTGTTTCAGCGACGCGGCTTGACGCGCCCGTAAACCTCGCGTTCGAATGGCGAGGGGCTTGAGGGGGTCTTGATGCGCGGTTTCTGGATCATTCTCGCGGCTGTGGCGGTGGTGTCCGGCGCGACGCCGGCGCTGGCGGGCGAGCGGCTCGATGACCGCACGGCCGAAGTGGTCACGCCGGGCGACGTCCTCCGTCTGCAGCGCGCCGCCGCGCGGGGCGACGCCCAGGCGATGTACGATCTGGCCATGGTCTATCGCGATGGCGACGGTGCGGCGAAAGACCTCGAGAAGGCCTTCGCCTGGTTCCGCAAGTCGGCCGTGCGCGGAAACGCCGAGGCGATGAACGAGGTCGGCTGCGCCTATTCCCGGGGTCTCGGCGTGGCCCAGAACTACGTCGCCGCCCTGGCCTGGTTCCGCAAGGCCGCGGACAAGGGCGACGTCATCGCCATGCTCAATGTCGGCGTCGCCTACGACAACGGCGAGGGCATCCCAAGCGACGACGCGGAGGCGGTCCGATGGTACCGCCGCGCGGCCGAGGGCGGCGATCCCACGGCGGCCCTCTATCTGGCCAACATGTACGAGCGCGCCGAGGGCGTGAAGCTCGACTACGCCGAAGCCGCGCGCTGGTATCGCCGTGCGACGGCCTCCGACGACGCCGGCGAACGCGCCCAGGCCGAGGCCGGCCTCGACCGCGTCGACGACGGCCAGCTGCCGATCGCCCCGCCGAGGGATGCGACCTCGCTGACCGCGACCTGAACTCGAACCGGACCGTTCCGTTTTTGTTCAAAGCCCGCTAGACCGGGCGGGTGAACGCGCCGACTCCCGTCCTGGAACTCGCTCCCGCCCTGGTCGTACTGCCGGGCGCGCGGGCGGCCGTGGCGGACGCGGTCGGGGCGAAGGACCTGCGGCCGCCCTATGCGCGGGAGCTGCTGGAGCACGGGCCGGTGCTGCTCGCCCATGCCGGCATGACGGCCCGGCGCCTCGGCCTGCACGCCCCGGCGCGATCCCGGTCGATCTTCGATGCGCTGGAGCTGTTCGCCTTCGTCCGCCCGGCGAAGTTCACCGCCCCCTCGGCCGCGGGACTGGCGCAGGCGCTGGGTCTGGAGGAGCCCAAGGGCGCGGCCGCCCAGGCAGTCTCCCTGCGTCAGACCTGCGCCCTGTTGCTGGCCGAACTCGGCGCCCAGCCCTGGCCGTCGCGCGAGGAAGCCCTGGCCCTGGCCGAGACGCTGGAGCGCGCCGGCTGGGCTTGGGGTCCGGCCTGTATCGCCGCCCTGCGCGCAGGCGGGCCGATCAATCGCCCCCATCGCGGCTCGGGCCTGGAGGTCTGGAGCCGTATCCCCGAATGGGAGGACCAGGCCCCGGTCGGCGAGCCGGGCACGCGCGCCATCGCCCCGGAGGACGCCGAACAGCGCCTCGCGGACCTGCTGCAGCGGGCCGGCCTCGACGAGGTCCGCACCCTGCAGAAGGTGTTCGCCGCCGAGACGGCCTACGCGTTCCAGCCGCGCGAGCGGGAAGGGGAGCCCCGAATGATGCTGGCCGAGGCCGGCACCGGCGTCGGCAAGACCCTCGGCTATCTGGCCCCGGCCTCTGTCTGGGCCGAGACCAACGGCCCCTCCGTCTGGGTCTCGACCTACACCCGCGCCCTGCAGCGCCAGATCGAACGCGAGAGCGCGGCCATCTACCCCGACCCCGAGGTCCGCGCCCGCAAGGCGGTGGTGCGAAAAGGTCGCGAGAACTATCTGTGTTTGCTCAATTTTCACGAGGCTGTTCAAGCGGCGCAGCTGGGCAATGGCGACCTGATCGGGCTGGGTCTCACCGCCCGGTGGGTTCGGGCCAGCCGCGACGGCGACATGACCGGCGGCGACTTCCCGGCCTGGCTGCCGACCCTGTTCGCGGTCGGCGTCGCCCACGCGGCCAGCGCCGGCAACCTGGTCGACCGGCGCGGCGAGTGCGTTCACGCCGGCTGCGTCCACTACCGCTCCTGCTTCATCGAGAAGGCCGTGCGCGGGTCCAAGCGCGCCGACATCGTCATCGCCAACCACGCCCTGGTCATGACCCAGGCCGCCTTCGACGGCGCCCGCACGGCGCGCGGCCTGAAGGGCGACAACGAGACCACCACCCTGCGCCGCATCGTCTTCGACGAGGGCCACCACCTGTTCGACGCCGCCGACAGCGCCTTCTCCACCGCGCTCAGCGGCGCCGAGGCGGCCGAGATGCGCCGCTGGATCCGCGGGCCCGAGGGACGCGGCCGGCGCGGCCGGGGCCTGGAGCAGCGGCTGCTGGAGATCGTCGGCGACCGCGAGGAAGCGCGTCACGCGCTGCAGGACGCCATCCGCGCCGCCGGCGCCCTGCCGGGCGAGGGCTGGTCGGGCCGCATCGCCCCGCCCGACGGCGGTGTCAATCCGCAGGGCCCGGTGGAGGCCTTCCTCGTGGCCGCCATGGAACAGATGCGCGCTCGCGCCAGCCAGAGCGACCAGGGCATGGAATGCGCCGCCCGCCCGGCCACCGACCTGGTCCGCGAGACCGCCGCCGGCGCGACGCGGGCTTTGGCCGCCGTCGAGGCGCCGCTGCTGGCGCTCGCCCGCCACCTCGAAGACGTGCTCGACCAGGACGCCGACGAACTGCCGACCAACGACCGCGCCCGCATCGAAGGGGCCCTGCGCGGTCTGGATCGCCGCGCCCGCATGACCCTCCCGGCCTGGCGCTCGATGCTCAAGGCCATCGAGGAGGACGCCGAGGACGACCCCGACTTCGTCGACTGGTTCGACGCCACCTTCCTCTATGGCCGGGTGGTCGACGCCGCCTGCCGCCG
>CAZISF010000100.1:0-12431 GCA_964541915.1 uncultured Caulobacter sp. | reverse complement strand
CCTACCCGAACGCCGCCCGCGCGAACTCGTCCGGCGCCGACTGCGCCGCTTTCGACCCCAGCACCGAGACCACGCACCGCCTGTCCGCCACCAGCCGCTCGCCCAGCCGGGCGAAGTCTGCGGGGGTCACCTTGTCGATCGCCTCGGCGATGGCGTCGGGGGCATAGAGGTGGCCGAACATCAGGGTCTGTCCGGCGGCCTGTTCGGCGCGGTTCAACGGCTGTTCGCGACCCATGAACAGGCTGCCCTTCAGCTGGGCCTTGGCGCGGGCCAGTTCGGTCTCCGTGACCGAGGCGGCCAACGACTGGGTCTCGCCGGCGGTGATCTTCGCCAGCTCCGCCGCGTCGCCCGCCGCGCAGCCGGCGTAGACGCCGAGCATGCCGACATCGGCATAGGTGTCCGCGTAGGAATCGATGGCGTAGGCCAGGCCGCGCTTCTCGCGCGCTTCCTGGAAAAGTCGCGAGGACATGCCGCCGCCCAGCGCTTCGGCGAACAGCCGCAGCACGAAGTAGTCCTCATCCATCGCGCCGACGGCCGGCAGCATCATCACCACATGCGCCTGTTCCAGCTTTCGCAGTTTGGCCGCCACGCCGCCGGTGAAGGTTGGCGAGGGGGGCAAAACGGCGCCGGGGACCGATGGAAGGTGTCCGAAGGACTCCTCGGCCAGCTTCAGCAGATCGTCCTCGTCGACGGCGCCGGCGGCGCTGATCACCAGCCGGTCGGTGGCATAAAGGGCCGCCCGCCAGTCCGACAGCGCGCCCGGGGTCGCGCTCTTCAGAGACTTCACGGTGCCGAGGATCGGTCGACCCAGCGGCTGCCCCGCGAAGGCCTGTTCCTGGGCAAGTTCGAACACCAGGTCGTCAGGCGTGTCGGCCGCCTCGGCGATTTCCTGGCCGACCACCTGCTTCTCGCGAACCAGGTCCCCGGCGTCCATGGTCGGGCGCAGGACCAGGTCAGCGGTGATGCGCATGGCCAGCGGCAGGCCGCCCGCGAGGCTGCGGGTCTGGAAGCTGGTGCGCTCGTAGCCGGTGGCGGCGTTCAGGTTGCCGCCGGCCGCCTCGATGTCCTCGACGATGGCGCGGGCCGTGCGGTCGCCGGCGCCCTTGAAGACCATGTGCTCCAGCAGATGCGACCAGCCGCTGCGGGCTTCGTCCTCGTAGCGGGCCCCGCGTCCCGCGACGACGGTCAGGGCGAGGGTCTGCAGGCCGGGCATGGCGTCAAACACGACCCGGACACCGTTGGACAGGGTGTGGAGGCGCGCCGTCACCGGGAGGCGAACGCGCGCACGTAGGCCTTGATGGCGTCCGCGTCGGCCGGCAGGCGGTCATAGCGTTCCGGCCGGCTGTTCAGGCCGCTCGCGGCGGCAGGTACGGCAGGGGTGACGCCCGTGGCGGCGCTGACGGCCTCGGGGAACTTGGCCGGATGAGCTGTCGACAGGATGGCCATCGGTGTCGTTGGATCGGGCAGACTGGCCCGTCGCGCCGCGGCCATGGCCACGGCGGTGTGCGGGTCGATCAGTTCGCCGGTCTCGTTCAGTGTCGACAGCATGCTGCGGGCGGTGTCGTCCTCTGTGACCGAGGCGCCGGAGAAGGTTTCTCGCATGGCGGCCAGCGCCTGTGGCGGCAGGTCGATGACGCCGGTCTCGTTGAACGCCCGGAACGCGCGGCCTGTCTCGACCCCGTCCCGGCGGACGCTTTCGAAGTACAGCCGCTCGAAATTGGAGGCGACCTGGATGTCCATCGCAGGCGACTGGGTCGGGGCCACCACGCCACGCGAATAGCGGCCGGTCTCAAAGGCGCGGGCGACAATGTCGTTACTGTTGGTGGCGACCAGAATGTGGTCGATCGGCAGACCCATGCGCCTGGCGACCCAGCCGGCGAAGGCGTCGCCGAAGTTGCCGGTCGGCACGGCGAAGGCCACCGGCCGGTGCGGCGCGCCCAGCGCCACCGCGGCGGTGAAATAGTAGACGGCTTGCGCGGCGATGCGGGCGAAGTTGATCGAGTTGACGCCCGACAGGTCCACCGCGTGGCGGAACTGGTCGTCGCCGAACATCGCCTTCACGATGGCCTGACAGTCGTCAAAGGTGCCGTCGACCGAGACGCAGGCGACATTGGCGTCGCCGGCGGTGGTCATGAAACGGCGCTGGACCTCGCTGATCCGGCCTTCGGGGAACAGGGCGACGATGCGCGCGTGGGACCGGCCGCGGAAGGCCTCCACCGCCGCGCCGCCGGTATCGCCGGAGGTGGCGCAGACCACGGTCATCGTCCGGCCATGGCGCGACAGGGCGTAGTCGTACAGCCGCCCCAGCAACTGCATCGCCACGTCCTTGAAGGCCAGCGACGGGCCATGGAACAGCTCGACCAGGAACAGGCCGGACGTCAGCTGTTTCACCGGGCAGGCGGCGGCGTGGGTGAAGGTCGAATAGGCCTCCTCACACATGTCCTCCAGCGCATCGCGCGGGATGTCGTGACCGGTGAACCGGCCGAGGATTTCCGCGGCGACGCGGTGATAGGGCTGTCCGGCCAGGGCGGCGATCTCGTCGGCCGTCATCTCCGGCCAGACCTCGGGCACATAGAGACCGCCGTCGGGCGCCAGGCCCGACAGGACCGCTTCGAGGAAACCGACAGCCGGCGCTTCGGGCCCCGAGCCCGACCGTGTGGAGACGTATTTCATGCCGCTTTCATCGTTCGCCTGACGAGGGCCGCATAGACGGCGACCAGCGCGCCCGCAAGGCCGAACCAGGTCAGGGCGTATTCGAGGTGGCGGTTGGGAATATTCGGCGGCAGGGGCGTTGGGACCAGCGCCGCCCACTCGGGATTGCTGGAGGTCTCGGCCAGGATCATCACGTCGGGATGACGGCTGGCGCCGAGCGCCAGAGCCATCTGGTCGATATTCCGGACATAGAACAGATTGTGCAGCGTCGGCGGCGTGAAGGCGCCGGGCTTCTCGCCCTCGCGCAGCACGCCGGTCAGGTGGACGACCGCCGTCGAGGGCCTGACGGCCGGCCGCGCGGAAATCGTGTCCGCGACGAAACCCCGGTCGACCATGATCTGTGTCCGGGCGCCGACGGGACTGCAGAGCGATACCAGCCGGTGGCCGGCCTCGCCGTCGCTGTTGATGGCGTAGAGTTCGACGAACGGAGCGCTGGCGAGGCCAGGGCAGTCGAGGGTCACGCGCCGGAAGCGGTAGGCGGGGGTAAGCGGCACCAGGCCGATCGGCTTCGGCGGCTGGGCCTGGGCAGCGGCAATGCTCGCCAGCAGGTCTGTCTTCCAGGCGAGGCGCTTCAGTTGCCAGACACCAAGCCCGCAGAGGATCGCCAGCGCGATGGCCGTCGCGATGGTCAGACCAACCGGAAAACGCCTAGCGGTCATCCCGGCCGGCCTCCCGGGCCTTGTTGGTGAACTGTGCGGCGATCAGCAGGCCCTTGAAGGGCCTCAGCAACGCGCCGCAGACCAGCACGGTCAGCGGCAGCCAGATCAGCAGCTGCAGCCAGATCGGCGGACTGTAGGCGATCTCGGTGAACACCGCGCCGAAGGCGACGATGAAGCCGCCGATCAGAATCACGAAGACGGCCGGACCGTCTCCGGTATCGGCCGTCTTCAGATCGAAGCCACAGGCTTCGCAGGTCGGGGCGATCTTCAGAAAGCCCTCGAACAGTTTGCCTTCGCCGCAGTTGGGGCAGCGACCTGCCGCCCCAGCCGCGTAAGGGTTGACCACGTCAGGCCGTCCCGAAGATCACGTAGATGAAGGCGAACAGGAACAGCCAGACCACGTCGACGAAGTGCCAGTACCAGGCCGCCGCCTCGAAGCCGAAGTGTTGCTTGGGGCTGAACCCGCCGCCGAGCAGGCGCAGGTAGCAGACGATCAGGAAGATGGTGCCGATCAGAACGTGGAAGCCGTGGAAGCCCGTGGCCATGAAGAAGGACGAGCCGTACAGGCCCGCGTTCGCGGCTTCCTCGGAGTAGAACAGCTTCTCGTGCAGGATGTGGTTGTACTCGAAGGCCTGGATCGAGGTGAACAGGATGCCCAGGCAGATGGTCAGGAACAGGCCGATCTTGGCGGCCTTGCGGTCGCCGACCTGCAGCGCGTGGTGCGCCCAGGTGACCGTGGTGCCCGACAGCAGCAGGGTCAGGGTGTTGACCAGCGGCAGGTGGAAGGCGGGGACCAGTTCGACGCCCTTGGGCGGCCAGGTCTTCCAGGCTTCGGCCACGCCCTCGAAGTTGCCGATCTCCGGCGTCAGGGTGCGGTGGCCCTGGAACAGGACCATTTCAAAGAAGATCCAGAACCAGGCGACGAAGAACATCACTTCGGAGGCGATGAACAGGATCATGCCGTAGCGCAGACCGATCGACACCACCGGGGTGTGGTCGCCGGCGTTGGCTTCCTTGGTCACATCCATCCACCAGCCGAGCATCGTGAACAGGACGAGCGCGAAACCGGCGATGGCGTACAGCCAGTCGCCCTTTTCGACCCAGAACAGGCCCTTCAGGCCTGCGACCACGCCCATCATCATCACCATCGCGGCGAAGGAGCCGACGAGCGGCCACGGGCTGGGGTTGACCAGGTGATAGTCGTGTTTGACAGCGCCGTGGGCCATGATCGTGCCTGAACCTCTTGTTCCCCCGGAACGGCGAGCCGCTCCAACTTTCAGGGTGCTATAGCCTCGCCCCGGCGTTTCCGCCAAGAGCCGCTTGGGTTTTCTTCTCTGTCGAAGGGAAGAACGTGTACGAAAGTGTGACTTCCTGGGCGCCGCGGCTTTCAAAATCCTCGGCGAACTTGGGGTCCACGAAATAGACCACCGGGAATTCGACGGTGGCGCCCGGCGCGATCGTCTGGTCGGTGAAGCAGAAACACTCGAGCTTCTGGAAGTAGGGGCCGGCTGATTCGGGGATCACGTTGTAGGCGGCGCGGCCCGTCAGCGGTGTCTTGCCGTTGTTGGTCACCTTGTAGAAGGCCAGCCCCGTGTCGCCGATCTTCAGCTCCTGGCTCACCTGGTTGGGGGTGAAGGTCCAGGGCAGGTCGCGGACGTTGGCGTCGAAGCGGATGGTCAGCTTGCGGTCCAGCACCCGGTCGGGAGCCTTCTCGGCCTTGCGGACGGTGCCGTCGAAACCGGTCAGATTGCAGAAGGCGCGGTACAGGGGCACGGACGCATAGGCCGCACCGACCATGCCGGCGAACACCAGGCCGCAGATGACGCCCAGGCGCGCGTTGCGGCCAAACCTCTTCTTGCCGGGATCAGAAGTGGGGTTGGGCATTGGCTCCCATCCGGATCACGGTCACGACGAACACGATGACGACAAAGGCCAGAAGGCCGAGACCCAGGGCGACGTTGCGCCCGGCGCGAGCCTTGCGGAAGGCCTCCACGTCGTAGACCGGCCGTTCGATGGGTTCAGGCATCATGAGAGCAGCTCCAGCGGCGCGACGCCCAGCAGATGCTCGCCCAGCAGGGCGGCGAACAGCAGGGTCAGGTACAGGATCGAGAAGGCGAACAGGTTGCGCGCGTCCTTCGCCCCGGCGCGGACAGCGTAGAGCCGATCCTCGCCCTCGAGGCGCTCGTCGTGCACGTCGCCCGCCCTGGAGCGGAACACCCGCCAGGCCAGGACCAGGAAGACCACGCCGCCAAGAGCCGCGACGGCGAGATAGGCGGGGCCGCCCAGGCCGGTGACCGCGGGGATCAGGCAGATCGGCGTGAACAGCAGCGAGTAGATGAAGATCTGTCGACGGGTCGAGGCCGCGCCCCGGGCGACCGGCATCATCGGCACGCCGACCTTGGCGTAGTCCTCGGACGTATAGAGGGCCAGGGCCCATGCGTGCGGCGGCGTCCACATGAAGATGATCAGCACCATCAGCCAAGCGTTCAGCGGCGCCGATCCGGTCGCCGCGGCCCAGCCGATGGCCGGGGGCAGGGCGCCCGCGAGGCCGCCGATGACGATGTTCTGCGGCGTCCAGCGCTTGAGCCACATCGTATAGACGACGACGTAGAAGAAGATCGTGAAGGCCAGCATGCCGGCCGCCAGCCAGTTGGTGGTCATGCCGAGCAGCATGATCGAGAACAGCGACAGCACCACGCCCAGGGTCGCCGCCTCGGCGCCCAGAACCTTGCCCATCGGCACGGGACGGCCGCGCGTGCGGCGCATCCGGCCATCGATATCGGCGTCGAACCACATGTTCAGCGCGCCCGAGGCGCCGGCGCCGACGGCGATGCAGAGGATGGCGATCGCGGCCAGCAAGGGATTGGCCTTCACGCCGGCGCAGACGAATCCGGTCAGGGCCGTGAACACCACCAGCGACATCACACGCGGCTTGAGCAGCTGCAGATAGTCAGACCACAGCGCCGGGACGGCGGCGCGGGCGTTGAGGGTGGTGGGCTGGGTCATGGGTGAAGGCTTCATAAGCGAAGGGCGCGTCCGGGTCCAACCCTGACGCGCCCCCGATGTGCTTGTGGTGATCGAAGACCTAGTGGTGGTCGTCTTCGATGACCGGCGGTTCGTTGAACTGGTGGAACGGCGGCGGCGAGGACAGGGTCCACTCCAGCGTCGTGGCGCCTTCGCCCCAGGGGTTGGCTTCCGCCGGACGGCGACGGATGGCGGCTTCGATCAGGATGATCAGGAAGACGCCGACGCCGGCCGCGGTGATCAGGTAGCCGAACGAGGAGACCTGGTTCCACAGCGTGAACGCGTCAGGATAGTCGACGTAGCGACGCGGCATGCCCTGCAGGCCCAGGAAGTGCTGCGGGAAGAACACCAGGTTCACGCCGACGAACATGACCCAGAACTGCACGCAGCCCAGGAACTCGTTGTACTTCACGCCCCACATCTTCTCGAACCAGTAGAAGAAGCCGGCGAAGATCGCGAACACGGCGCCCAGGCTGAGCACGTAGTGGAAGTGGGCGACGACGTAGTAGGTGTCGTGCAGGCTGTAGTCGATGCCGGCATTGGCCAGCACCACGCCCGTGACGCCGCCGACGGTGAACAGGAAGATGAAGCCCATCGCCCACAGCATCGGCGTCTTGAAGCTGACCGAGCCGCCCCACATCGTGGCGATCCAGCTGAAGATCTTCACGCCCGTCGGAACCGCGATGACCATGGTGGCGGCCACGAAGTAGGCCCGCAGGTTGATGCCCATGCCCACGGTGTACATGTGGTGGGCCCAGACGATGAAGCCGACGAAGCCGATGGCGACCATGGCGTAGGCCATGGCGAGGTAACCAAAGACCGGCTTCTTCGAGAAGGTCGAGACGATGTGGCTGATCATGCCGAAGCCCGGCAGGATCAGGATGTACACTTCCGGGTGACCGAAGAACCAGAACAGGTGCTGGAACATCACCGGATCGCCGCCGCCGGCGGGATCGAAGAAGTGGGTGCCGAAGTTGCGGTCGGTCAGCAGCATGGTGATGGCGCCCGCCAGAACCGGCAGCGACAGCAGCAGCAAGAAGACGGTGACCAGGATCGACCAGACGAACAGCGGCATGCGGTGCAGGGTCATGCCCGGCGCGCGCATGTTGAAGATCGTCGTGATGAAGTTGATCGCGCCGAGGATCGAGCTGGCGCCCGCCAGGTGGAGCGAGAAGATCGCCAGATCCATGGACGGCCCTGTGTGGCCGGAGGTCGAGAGCGGCGGATAGATCGTCCAGCCGCCGCCGAAGCCGTGGCCCGGACCGCCGTCGACGAACATCGACGTCAGCAGCAGCACCCAGGCGGCGACCAGAAGCCAGAACGAGATGTTGTTCATCCGCGGGAAGGCCATGTCCGGCGCACCGATCATGATCGGCACGAACCAGTTGCCGAACCCGCCGATCATCGCCGGCATGACCATGAAGAAGATCATGATCAGGGCGTGAGCGGTCACGACGGCGTTGTAGCCGTGGTGGCTCTGGTCGATCAGTCCCAGGAGGCTGACCGAGGAGTTGGGGCCGAAGATCTGGATGCCGGGAGCAGCGAGCTCCCAGCGGATCAGGCCGGACAGCGCGCCGCCCACCAGTCCCGCCATGATGGCGAAGATGATGTAGAGCGTGCCGATGTCCTTGTGGTTCGTGGAGAAGAACCAGCGGGTGAAGAAGCCGGGGATGTGCTCGGCTTCGTGATCGTCATGAGCGGCGGCGTGAGCCATCGGTCTTTATCCTGAAATCAGTGCGCGGCCGCCGGCGCGGCGCCGGCGACGGGGGCGGCGGGAGCCGCCGGGGAGGTCGGAGCAGCCGCGGTTGCGGCCGGAGCGGCAGGAGCGGCCGCCGGCGCCGGAGCGGCGGCGGGAGCCTTGGTGGCCACCCAGGCGTCGAAGTCGGCCTGGCTCACAACCTTGATCTCGATCGGCATGAAGGCGTGGTCGATGCCGCACAGCTCGGAGCACTGACCATAGTAGGTGCCGACCTTTTCAGCCTTGAACCAGGTTTCGTTCAGCCGGCCCGGAATGGCGTCGGTCTTGAGACCGAAGGCGGGCAGGGCGAACGCGTGGATCACGTCCGCGCCGGTCACCTGGACCCGCACGACCTTGCCCACCGGCACGACCATCGGTTCGGTGGCCGCGAGGCGGTAGAGGCTGTGGGGCAGGCCGCGCGCGGCGACCTCTTCCTCGGGCAGCATGGCCGAGATGAATTCGGGGACCTTCTGGTCGGGGTACTCGTAACCCCAGTTCCACTGGTAGCCGACCGCCTTAACCGTCACGTCCGGCTTGGGCATGTTGTGATAGTCGAAGAGCAGCCGGAACGAGAAGATCGCGATGAACATCAGGATCAGGACCGGGACCAGGGTCCAGATCACTTCGATCAGCGTGTTGTGGCTCCACTTCGAAGGCACCGGATTGGCCTTCTTGTTGTAGCGCACGACGATCCAGAGCAGCAGGCCCAGCACGAACAGGCTGATCACCGTGATGATCGGCAGCAGGATCGCGTCGTGGAAGAAGATAACCTGGTGCTTCAGCGGCGAGGCCGCCGGCTGAAGACCCATGCCCCCGGGGGTGGGCTGCCCCATCAAATCATCGGCGCGGACCCCACCCGCGGCCATCGCCGTCATTACGACGGCGGCGAGCGCCGTAAACAGCCCCCGCATCCCCTTAACCTTCGCGTTCATGCGCCTCACGTCCGTTTCGCCGGTCCTTGAAAGTCGCCGGCAGTCAGGAGCTACTCGGCGGCGGGCCCGGCCCGCTTGCGCGCGCCTCTTTCCCCCCGTCCCTTTCGCCATTTCAGGCCCGGTGCATACGCGCTGGAACCCGGATTGCCAAGCGGCTCAAGGCCTGACCCGACATGGGCCGGCCGTTGTCATTGATCTGACCCCGGTATCGTGCGTGAACAGCTATCTTGCATTAGTCAGTATCATGCGGTAGACAGGTCCCAGATTTGGGAATGGAACACGTGACCGAAGCTATCGAAATCCAACTGAAAAAAGGGGTGCTGGCGCTCTGCGTCCTGGCCTTGCTGTCGCGCGCCGACAGCTACGCCTACGAGATCGCCAGCCGGCTCGCGAAGGACATCGACATGGGGGAAGGCACCATCTACCCGCTCATGCGCCGCCTGCAGGCGGACGGGCTGGTCGAAACCTATCTGGTGGAATCGCAGAGCGGACCGCCGCGGAAATACTACCGGCTGACGGACGCCGGCCGCGGCAGTTTTACGCAGCAGAAGGCCGAATGGGCCGCCTTCACCCGCGCCGTCGACGACATTCTGGGAGCAGGGGCATGACCCGAGACGACTTCATGGCGCGGTTGCGTCGAGGCCTCGCGGGCGCACCCGCGGCGGCCATCGCCGACATCGCCGCCGACTACGACACCCACTTCGCGGACGGTGCGGCCGCTGGTCGCAGCGAGCAGGAGGTGGCCGCCGCGCTGGGCAACCCCGACCGACTCGCCCGCGAACTGCGCGCCGAGGCCGGCCTGAAAAAGTGGGAGGAGCAGAAGAACCCGTCCGCCGCCGCCGCCGCCGTCTTCGCGGTGCTGGGGCTGGGCGCGATCGACATCATCATCCTGCTGCCGATTCTGATGAGCGTGCTGGGCACGCTGCTGGCGATGTACATCACCGTCATCGCCTGCGTCATCGCCGGCGGCGTCGTGATGGCGGCAGGGCCCTTCTTCGACCCGCCGGGCGGACCGCTGACGGCGATTCTCGCCGGTCTCGGCCTGATGGCCGGCTCCACGTCGCTCGGCGCGATCACGACGATGGTCACGATCGGGCTGATGAACCTGATGGTCTGGTACGGCCGTCTTCACTACCGGCTGCTGAAGCCGGCCATTGATCCGCAGGGCTGAGGGCTGGCCATGATCCGCAATCTGATAGTCATCGCCGTCGCCAGCTTCGTGCTGACGGTGGTCTGCGCCGCCGGCGTGGTCGCCCTCGGCGGCCGGGACCTGCTCGAGCACGGCTGGTCCATCCCGGGAAACATCCATGTCTCCGACAACGGCGACGACGTGCACATCTCTGTCGGCGGCCGGGAAGACCTCGGTCCTGAAACGACCCGTGACCTCGCCTGGGCCGGCGGCCCCGGCCTGACGATCAACCTGCCGGCCGAGGTCACCTATGTTCAGGGACCGACGGCGAAGATCACGGTCAACGGTCCCAAGGCCCTGGTCGATCGCGTCGCGATCGTCGACGGAAGCCTGCGTTTCGAGCCCAATGGCGGCGAGTCCCGCGTCACCGTGGATGGCCACGGCGTGAACATCGACACGGTGCGGGATGGTCTGAGGATCACCGTGGTTGCTCCGGCGGTGACGAAGTTCGTGCTCAATGGCTCCCCTTCGCTCACCCTGTCCGCCTATGACCAGCCGGCGCTGGCCGTGGAGATCAACGGCTCGGGCGAAGTGTCGGGGACCGGCAAGACCCAGGCCCTGACCCTGACCATCGCCGGATCGGGTGACGCCAGCCTTGCCGACCTGCAGGCGCAGAACGCCGACGTCAGCCTGTCCGGCAGCGGCGACGCCGAACTCCAGGCCCGGGGCGCTGTCCAGGTGGCCATCGCCGGCAGCGGCGACGTCACCCTGACCGTCAAACCGGCCAGCCTGAGCAGCAATATCGCCGGTTCCGGCGATCTTCACCTGCCGTGAGGATGACGGAAGCGGTCGAACGTCCTACCTGTAGGGCATGACCGCTTCCGTACTCGCTCCATCGCTCCTCGACTCCGCCGGCGTCGACCCTGATCGCGCCCGCGCCATTCTCGGCGACGCCCTCGCCGGCGCGGACGACGGGGAACTGTTCCTCGAACGCAGCGAGAGCGAAGCGTTCGTGTTCGACGACGGACGGCTGAAGACCGCCTCGTACGACACCAGCGAGGGGTTCGGTCTGCGCGTCGTGGCCGGCGAGACGGCCGGCTACGCCCATGCCAGCGAGATCTCCGAGGCCGCCATCCGCCGCGCGGGCGATTCGGCGCGGCTGGCGCGCCGCGGCTATTCCGGGGTGGCCGCCGAGGCGCCGCGGGCGACCAACACCAAACTCTATGGCGAAGACGATCCGGTGGCCTCGCCGGGCTTCTCCGACAAGGTCGCCCTGCTGCAGGAAATCGACGCCTTCGCCCGCGCCCGCGACCCGCATGTGGTTCAGGTGATGGCCTCGATGGCCGGCGAGCGCCGTACGGTCGAAATCCTCCGCGCCGACGGCCGACTGATTCGCGACGTCCGCCCGCTTGTTCGCGTGAACGTGCAGGTGACCGTCGAGCGTGACGGCCGCCGCGAAACAGGCACGTCCGGCGCCGGCGGCCGCGCCGGCTTTGAAGCTTGGATCTCGCCCGACAAATGGCAGGAACAGGTCGAGGCGGCTCTGCACCAGGCGATGACCAATCTCGACGCCGTCGACTGCCCGGCTGGCGAGATGGACGTGGTGCTCGGCCCTGGCTGGAACGGCGTGCTGCTGCACGAGGCCGTCGGCCACGGCCTCGAGGGCGACTTCAACCGCAAGGGCCTCAGCGCCTTCTCCGGCCGCATCGGCGAGCGGGTGGCCGCCCCGGGCGTCACGGTGTTCGATGACGGCACGATCCCCGGCCGTCGCGGCTCCCTGACCGTCGACGACGAGGGCACGCCAACGGAACGGACCATCCTGATCGAGGACGGCATCCTCGTCGGCTACATGCACGATCGCATGAGCGCGCGACTGATGGGCCTTGCGCCCACCGGCAACGCCCGCCGCGAGTCCTACGCCCACATGCCCATGCCCCGCATGACCAACACCGGCATGCTCGGCGGCAAGGACACCCAGGCCGAGATGATCGCCTCGACCAAGCGCGGCATCTTCTGCGCCCACCTCGGCGGCGGCCAGGTCGACATCACCAACGGCAAGTTCGTCTTCCAGTGCACCGAAGCCTGGCTGATCGAGGACGGCAAGCTGACCACGCCCGTCAAGGGCGCCAGCCTGATCGGCGACGGCCCCAGCGCGCTCACCCGGATCACCATGATCGGCGATGACTTCGCCATGGACCCCGGCATCGGCGTCTGCGGCAAGGGCGGCCAGGGCGTCC
>CAZISF010000099.1:0-12455 GCA_964541915.1 uncultured Caulobacter sp. | reverse complement strand
CTCGACGGCATCGTCAAGCGCACCCGCGGCGGCGGCGGCGAGATCGTCGCCCTGCTCAAGACGGGCTCGGCCTTCTACGCCCCGGCCGAAAGCGCCATCGCCATGGCCACCAGCTACCTGAAGGACAAGAAGCGCGTCCTGCCCTGCGCCACTTTCCTGACCGGTCAGTATGGCCTGAAGGATCTGTACGTGGGCGTGCCGGTCGTGATCGGCGCCGGCGGCGCCGAGCGGGTCATCGAGTTCGAAACCAACGACGAGGAAAAGGCCATGTTCGCCGCCTCCGTCGCCTCGGTTCAGGGCCTGATGGAAGCCTGCAAGGTCATCGACCCCTCGCTGGTCTGATTCCTTCGCGGTTCGATATCCGAGAGGGCGGTCGCCGAAAGGCGGCCGCCCTTTTTCTTGCCTTCATTGCTCCGCCGGTTTGATTTCAACGCCGCCCCACTGTCCTATCGTCCCGCGCCCGCCGGCGGGTCATCCCTCAGCCAGCCGGTGATCGAGTAGCGGGCCTCGGGCGCGAACGGCGAGACGGCCGTGACCGAATGGACCCGCAGCCCGTCGAACAGGGTCAGCACATTGTAGCCGGGCGTCCAGCCGCTCTCGATGTTCAGGTCCGGCGTCAGGAAGGCCAGCAGGCCGCCCCAGTCCGGCTGCCAGCCCTTGCTGAAACCGAGCGTGTAGGCCGCGCGGCGTTCAAGCCGGTCACCCTCGTCGATGTGCCGCGTAAGGAAATGTCCGCGGCCGTAGCAGGTGGCCTGGGCGTCGAGCTTGGTGATCCGCTCCGCGCCGATCACCTTCCGTCCGAACTCGCGCACCTCGTCCGACTGCAGGAACTCGGTCAGCTGATGCAGCGGATGGCCGGGATCCCAGCCCTCGAGATGGGCCTTGATCATCGGATAGACGTTGTAGAGGTAGCCGTGGTTCTCGGCGGCCCGCTGCATCACCCGCTGCATGATCGCGCCGAAAGCCGGCTGGCCCATGGCCTTGATCTGATCGCCGGTCAGAAAGGTCGGCCCTTCTTCTGCCCCGTGCACGAGACGCCAGGGTGTGTGACGCACCAGCAGCTCGCGGATCGAGGCGGCCACCTCCGGCTCGAACACATCCGGAATCTGCACCAGCCGGTCGCGGCGATAGATCTCCGCGAAAACCTCGGCGTCCAGGGCCGGATTGAGCCGAAGCTGCAGGTCGTTGGCCATGACGCCTCCTGAGGGGGAAGGCGCCTAGCTCGGGCCGGCCTCGGGATATGTCAAGCGGGGCGGGCCGTCGGCCAAACCACAAAGGCGGCGCCCTTTTTCCCGGAGCTGCGCTAGAGACGACGTCATGATCGCTCCCGGCCCGACCCTCGAAACCGACCGTCTGATCCTTCGCCCGCCGGGTCAGGAGGACCTGGAGGGCTGGGTCGAGCTGATGGGGGACGAGGAGGCGTCGCGCTTCATCGGCGGCCTGCAGGGGCGGGCCCAGAGCTGGCGGGGCCTGGCCTCGATGGCGGGGTCATGGGCCATCCTGGGCTACGGCATGTTCTCGGTGATCGAGAAGTCCAGCGGCGACTGGGTCGGCCGCGTCGGTCCCTGGCAACCGGAGGAGTGGCCGGGGACGGAGGTCGGCTGGGGCCTCCGGCGGGCCTTCTGGGGCAAGGGCTACGCGCTCGAAGCCGCCGAGAAGACGATCGACTGGGCGTTCGACAATCTCGGCTGGACGGAGGTCATCCACAGCATCGATCCGGGCAATTTCAGCTCGCAGAAGGTCGCGCGGCGTCTCGGATCCTACCTGATGCAGGCCAACGTCATGGCCATGCCGCCGCCCTATCACGAGCTGCCGATCGACATCTGGGGCCAGAGCCGCGAGCAGTGGCAGACCCGTCGCCGGGCCTGACCGTCAGATCCAGCCGCTCTCCCGCAGGGCGCGGGCATAGGCGCGGCTGACTGGCACGGTCGCGCCGTCGTTCAAAGTCAGGGTCGCCCGGCCATCCCCGCGACGGGCGTCGGCGACGGCCGATTTCGCCACCCACCAGGACCGATGGACCTGTGCGCCCTCCAGGCCCTCCAGTTCGGCGACCGCGTCTGACAGGCGCATCAGGATCAGATCCTGCCCCTTGCTCGTGTGCAGCCGGAGATAATGGTCCTCGGCCTCGACGGCGAAGATCTCGGCGCCGCGCAGCTTGGTCGGCAGTCGTTCGAGAAACCGCGGCGCCGCGGCCCCGGAGGGCGCCGCATGGGTCGCGGGCGGCTCCTTCTGGGTGAAGTAGTTCAACGCCGTCATCACGCAGGTGACGATGAACACCGGACCGGCGAACATCACCGCCTGGGCGGGAACCAGGCGGCCGTCATGGAAGGCCAGGCTGCTGACCGCCCAGATCACCCCGGTCAGCGGCACACTCAGGCTCACGGCGATCACGGCGCCCTGCAGCGGCGGATTGTCATCGAACCAGCCGCCCTGATCGACGAGTACGGACACGATGATCCCGCCCACGGCGCCGATCAGCATGACCGGAATCCAGTAGAGGAATCGCGCCAGCACCGGCGCGTCGCCCGTCTGGAAGGCGCCGGCCGCCGCCAGGAAGCCGCCGGCCAGCGCGGCGAGCCCGAGGCCCCGCAGGTGCCGCGCCTGGACGAAGCCGTCGATCCACGAAGCGTGAACGGCGCCGCCTGTCCGTTCGCGAACGGCAGGCTGTTCTCCACGCATGTCCGACTGCGCCATCCGGCCGCCCCGTCTAAGCCGTCGTCATCGCAACCCGCCAAACGAAGGCAGCCCAGATGACCTCCCCCCGGATCAAGACCGCCGCACTCTTCCTGTCAATCGCCAGCCTGCAGGCCGCAGCCTTCACCTTCCTCCCCCTGAACGCGGCGCGGGCCCAGGACGCGGCGCCGGCCGCCAGCATCACCGTCACCTTCACCGGCATCCAGACCCCGACCGGTGCGATCATGGCGGGCGTCTTCGACAGCGAGGGGGCCTTCTCCGGCGGCAAGCCCGTCCAGGGCGTCCGCATCGCCGTATCGGGCGCCGACGCCAGCGCGACGATCACCGGGCTCACGCCGGGCCGCTACGCCATCAAGGCCTACCACGACGTCGACGGCGACGGCCGGATGAACACCAACCCCTTCGGCATTCCGCTCGAGCCCTACGCGGCGTCCAACAACGCGCAGGGTCACATGGCGCCGCCCGCCTGGGCCGACGCGGTGTTCGAGGTGACGGCCGGCGAGAACGCCCAGTCGATCACCATCGACTGACCTGCGCCCTCTGACCGCCTGACCGGAGACCCGCCATGAACCGCCGCGCCTTCCTGACCGCCACCGCCGGCCTCGCCGCCGTCGCCCTGAACCCGGACGTCCTTTACGCCGCTACGGCGGGGATCGGGGACTGGACCCTGGCCGTGACCGACATCGAGGCCGATATCGCGCCGCGCGCCATGACCCTGGTCGACGGCAAGGCGCCGGCGGGCCTGCAGGGCCGCCTGTTCCGCAATGGACCGGCGAAGTTCCACCGGCCGGGCGGTTCGGTCGGGCACTGGTTCGATGGCGACGGCCTCGTTCGTCGCTACGCGATCAACGACGGGCAGGTCACGCTGTCGGCCCGTTTCGTCGATACCCGGAAGCGCCGCGTCGACACCGCCGCGGACGCTGTGATCACGCCAGGCTTCGGCACCATGGGCGGCAAGGGCGCGGCGGTTGGCGGCCCGGACGACGTCAACGCGGCCAACATCTCGGTGATGATGGCCGGCGGCGATCTCTGGGCCCTCTGGGAAGCCGGTTCGCCGACGCTGATGGATGCGACGACGCTCGAGACGAAGGGCCTCAAGACCTTGCGGCCGGATCTCAAGGGCATGCCCTTCCTGGCGCACCCGCGGTTCGAACCGGATGGAACGGTGTGGAACCTCGGCGTCAGCGGGAACAAGGCGCT
The DNA here is from genome assembly GCA_964541915.1 of uncultured Caulobacter sp. Lineage (GTDB taxonomy): Bacteria > Pseudomonadota > Alphaproteobacteria > Caulobacterales > Caulobacteraceae > Caulobacter. Next base: position 8,561 of record CAZISF010000099.1, on the reverse strand, counting down.
GGTCTGGCATCTGGGCGCCGACGCATCCCTGCGGATGGCGAGTCTCATCGACCTGCCGCGCGCCAGCTATCTGCACGATTTCACCGCCACGGCCCGGCATCTGGTGATCGTGCTGCAGCCCTGGGTGCAGACCCGCTTTGTCGCCCCGATCGTCGATAGCTACGCCTGGCAGCCGGAGACCGGCGCCCAGATCCTGGTCGTCGACAAGGCGGACCTGACGAAGCGCCGGATCTACGAAACCGAAGCCTTCTCGTTCTTCCACATGGGCGACGCCTGGGAAGAGGCGGATGGAACGATCCGGTTCGACATCTGCGCCGACGCAGATCCGACCTTCGCCATGCAGGGCGCCCGGGACATGGTGGCGGGTCGCAAGCCGACCGCGACAGCGCGCCCGGACCTGCGCCTGATCAGCCTCCACCCCGACGGAAAGGCCAGGGTCGAACGCGCCGGCCTGATGGCCGAGTTTCCCAAGGCTGATCACCGGTTCGCCGGCCTGACCCGCACGAAGACGGCCTGTCTCGGCGGCGGGCGCGGGGACAATCCACTGTTCCAGTCCGTCGCCGTGCGCGACTGGAAGCATGACCGCATCGACAGCTTCGACTTCGGCGCTCGCCACCTCGTCGAGGAAGTCCTGTTCGTGCCGCGCCCGGGTGGCTCCGCCGAGTTCGACGGCTGGCTGGTCGGGACGGGCATCAACCTCGACGCAAAGGCCACCGAGCTGCATGTCTTCGACGCGCACCGGGTATCGGCCGGACCGATCTGTACCTGGCGGGCCGACGTCGCCCTGCCGATGAGCCTGCACGGCCTGTTTACGGGAGCCTGACCATGAGCCTGAACCTCTTCGCCAAGACCCTGCCCGCCAGCCGCTTCGCGGGAACCCTGCTGACGCTGGCCGCCGGCGTGACCGCCGTGGTTCTGTTCGGACCCCAGCTGTTGCACGCCGCCCTGCACGCCACGCCTCACGGTCCGGACATTCCGCTGTTCATGGCCCAGCCGGCCGTGATCAAGGTCCACATGCTGGCGGCGGTCTTCGGGGTGGGGCTCGGCGCGACGATCCTGACCCTTCGCAAGGGCAACACCCTGCACCGCACGCTCGGCTGGACATGGACCCTGTTCATGGGCGCGACGGCGGCCAGTTCGCTGTTCATCGTCGGCCTGAACGGCGACTACTGGTCCCTGATCCACCTGCTCAGCGGCTGGACCCTCGTGACGCTGCCCTTCGCCGTCTGGGCCGCCCGCAAGCACAATGTGAATGTCCACCGACGGGCCATGACCAGTCTGTTCTGGGGCGCCTCGATCGTCGCTGGCGCCTTCACCTTCCTGCCCGGCCGGCTGATGTGGAAGCTGTTCTTCGGCTGAACCGGCCTTGCCAGCGGGCGAGGCGGCGGCGTATCGCAGAAGGCGCTCACGACCGGTGAGCCCGTCTGGATCCGCTTCGCGATGACCTCCGCCAAGCCGCGCGCGCGCAATATCGGACGGGGTCGTCCGTCGAAGGGCGCCAAGGTCGACCTCAAGGAAGTGATCCTGGATTCGGCGGAAGGCCTGTTCGCGCGGCATGGCTTCTACGGCGTCACGACGCGACAGGTCGCCACGGAAGCCGGCGTGGATACGGCCCTGATCCACTACTACTTCGGGGCCAAGCGCGAGCTGTTCGACGCCGTCCTCCTGCGGCGGGCCGAGGTCATCAACCAGGCCCGTGCTGACGCGATGACCGCCTACGAGGCGGCTCATCCAGGAACCATGACGGCCGAGGGCGTCATCGCCGCCTTCATCGATCCGCTCGCCGAGCGCGCCCTCAACGGCGGTCCGGGCTGGAAGAACTTCCTGAACCTGGTGGCCCAGATCAACACGACGCCGGCCTGGGGCGGGGAGGTCATGCACCGCTTCTTCGACCCGGTCGTGCGCCAGCTGATAGACCTGCTCGGCAAGGCCCTGCCGGGCGCCGACGTGCGCGATCTCTACTGGTGCTACCAGTTCCTGACCGGGTCGATGATGCTGACCGTCGCGGAGACCGGCCGCATCGACCAGCTGTCCGACGGACTCTGTCATTCGAGCGATCTGGAGTCGGCCCGTCGCCGGCTCTACGCCTATTGCGCCGCCGGATTTGAGGCCGTGGTTCGCAACCGCGCCGGCTGACGGGCGACGTCGGCGCCTCTGTGGCGCCAATTCATCACATGGTGAAAAACTAGGGCGACGGTGCGCGCGGGCCCTTCCGCGCGCCGCCCTCGTGCCCGATGGTCAGCACAATTCGCGATCTGGTGAAATTAACAATCAACTGCGTCCGCTAACGGACCGGCCTGGCGACTGCGGTCGTGGCGACGCCAATTGGGAGGGCGACAGGAATGAAGACCATGTGGAAGAGCATGCTGCTGGCCGGTGCGGCCTGGACGGCCGTAAGCGGCGTGGCCGTGGCGCAGGACGCCAATACCGGTGACACGACCGTTGGCGAGATCGTCGTCACCGCCCGCCGCACCGAAGAGCGTCTGCAGGACGTTCCGGCGGCCGTCACCGCCTTCGACGCCAAGGCGCTCGACCGCGTCCAGGCGACCGACGTCACCGGCCTGACCGGCTCGGTGCCGAACCTGGTGCTCGGCCAGGGCCGTGGTTCCTCGAACGCGACCAACATCTTCATCCGCGGCATCGGCCAGCCGGACGCGCTGCAGACCTTTGACCCGGCCGTCGGCGTCTACGTCGATGACGTCTACTACAGCCGTATTCGCGGCACCCAGTTCGACCTGTTCGACATCGAGCGCATCGAAGTCCTGCGCGGCCCGCAAGGCACGCTGTACGGCAAGAACACCATCGGCGGCGCGCTCAAGGTTGTCACCCAGCGTCCGGGCGACCAGTTCCGCGCCGGCATCGCCGCCGGCTTCGGCAGCTACAACCAGCAGGAAGTGAAGGCTTCGGTCTCCGGCCCGGTCAGCGACACCCTGGCGCTCGGCGTCTCGGGCCTGATCTCGAAGCGCGACGGCTTTGTCACCGACCCGGTCACGCACGCCGAGTACAACGACAAGGACACCATGGCCATCCGCGGCCAGGCGTCCTGGACCCCGACCGACTCCGTGCGCGTCGATCTCTCCGCCGACTACAGCCGTGACGACGCGGCGATGACGGTTGGCCAGCCCACCAGCACCCTGACGACCTTGTTCGGCGGCGTCATTCTGGCGATCCCGAACCCGCCGCCGACCTACAATTTCAAGACCCGCACGACGCCCGGCCTGCCCAACTCGACCAAGCTGACCCACTACGGCTACGCCGCCAACGTGACCTGGGAGATCTCTGACGCCCTCACGCTGAAGTCGATCACCGCCTACCGCAACCTCAAGACCGACGACTACATCGACATCGACGCCACCCAGTTCGAACTCGGCGACGTCTTCGTCGGCGTCGACCAGAACCAGACCAGCCAGGAATTCCAGCTGGCCTATGACGCCGGCGGTCCGCTGACGTTCGTGGGCGGCGTGTTCTGGATGAAGGAGAACATCACCTCCGAGCAGGCGGCCTTCGCCGACAACCTGATCGGCCCGCTGTTCGCCAACCCGACGTTCACGCGGACGGTCAACGACGACCTGGAGACCACCAGCCAGGCCATCTATCTCAACGCCACCTACGCCCTGACCGACACGGTCAACCTGTCGGGCGGCCTGCGCTACACCTCGGAAGAGAAGACCTACTCGCGGACCACCTCGACCTTCTCGTCGAACCCCATCTTCACCGCCAACCCGGCCTTCGCCTTCAACAATCTGAACGAAACCTGGGACGACGTGTCGCCGATGGTCTCGCTGGACTGGAAGCCGGCCGACAACGTGATGGGCTACGTTCGCTACTCCAAGGGCTTCAAGTCGGGCGGCTTCAACGGCCGCGCCAACAACCCGGGCGAACAGGCTCCCTACAATCCGGAAGAAGTGACCAGCATCGAAGCCGGCCTCAAGACGACCTTCTACGACAACCGGCTCCTCGCCAACTTCGCGGTCTTCCACAACGACTACAAGGACTTCCAGGCCCGCGTCTCGGGGACGGTCACCGATCCCGGCACCGGTCTGCCCAGCCCGGAACTGACCGTCATCAACGCCGGCGCCATGAAGATCGAAGGTGCGGAACTTGAACTGATCGTGCTGCCGGTCACCGGGCTGCGCCTTGACGCCCAGCTCGGCCTGCTCGACGCCCGCTATGACGAGTTCGCCGACGTGCGTTTCACCGCTACTGGCGGCAGCCGGGCCTTCCAGGAGCCGGCCTTCGCGCCGCGCTGGACCGCCCGCTACGGCGCCCAGTATGAGTGGAATCTCGGCGACGCCGGTTCGGTCACGCTCGGCGGCCAGGCCCGTTACCGGTCCGCCATGGCGCTGTCGGTCGACAACACCGCGACCAACAGCCGTGTCCACCTGCCGGGCATGTGGGATGAAAACCATTGGATCATGGACGCCCGCCTCGTGTGGGACAGCGCTGACCGCCGCTTCTCGGCCGGCCTCTACGGCCAGAACCTGACCGACGAGCTCTACAAGACCGACGCCCAGGAGTTCTCCTCGGTCGGCGGCATCCGCACCGCCTATTACGGCGCGCCGCAGACCTGGACCTTCCGCATCTCCGCGAAGTACTAGTTTCGACCTGACCCCCCGCGGGTCGTGACAGCGGCGGCGGTCCATCTGGATCGCCGCCGTTTTCGTGTCCGGCTCCGTCCTTCATCCGACCACAATTTGGGCCAATGCCGCGTCCGGGCTCCTGTCGGGACGTCGAGCTACATGCACAAGGACATCTTCCACGATCCGACCGGCCGCAGGGCCAGGCGCGCAGGGGTTGTGCTCGGGATCGTCCTGTCGCTCACAGCCGCGGTCGTGGCCGGCTTCTTCGTCACCTTCGCCTTCGCCCCGCGACTGCCCGACCTGGCGCTCAGGGACCCGCAGATGCTGCGGGCGCTGCACGTCGAGACCGCCCGTCGGATCCGCGGCCGGCCGGCCTGGCGCAGGGTGCCCCGGCTGGCGACATCGAAGACATCCGGACGCGCCAAGCCTCTGACCGTAGGCTTCTATGTCTCGTGGGACGAAGCGTCCCGCGCATCGCTGCGGGCCAACGTCGGGCGGCTCGATGTGGTCTCGCCTCAGTGGATCCAGATGCGTGGTCCTGCGGGTGAGGTCGTGGTCACCGAAGACCCCCAGGCCGTGGCCCGCATCGCCGCCGCGCCAAACCATCCGGCCGTCCTGCCGCTCGTGCACAACTCGGCCAACGGCAGCTTCAATGGCCGTGATGGGGACAGCCTTCTAGCCAGCCCCGCCGCGCGCTCGCGGCTGATCGCCCGGCTGACCGCTCTGGCCCAGACGCGCGGCTACGGCGGTTATGTGCTCGACCTTGAGGATCTTTCCGAGGTCTCCCTGCGCGCCTATCCCGGGTTCGTGACGCAGGTTCGCGCGGCGCTGAAGCCAATCGGCCGCGAGGTCTGGGTCACGGCGCCGTTCGACGGCGAAGGCTGGCCGCTGCGCAGGCTGCAGCGTGCATCCGACGCCCTCGTGCTGATGGCCTATGACGAGCACTATGGACGCGGCGACCCGGGTCCCAACGCCGGGCAGGACTGGTTCCAGATTGAACTCGACCGGCGGGGCCGGACCCTGGATCCGGCGAAGACGATTCTGGCCCTTGGCGCCTATGGCTACGACTGGCCGGTCGGACAGGACATCGCGCCCGGCGCGGCGGTGACCTTCCACGAGGCGCTGCAGCTGGCCGCCGATTCCGGTGTCGACATCGCCACCGACGACGACAGCCTCAACCCGACCTTTCGCTACCAGGACGACGCGGGTCTGGCCCACGTCGTCTGGTTCCTCGACGCCACGACCGTGTTCAACGCGGTCAAGGCCTCGGACTCCTGGCGGCCGCGCGGCTATGCCGTCTGGCGCATGGGCATGGAGGATCCCGGCGTCTGGACGGTGCTCGGTCATCCGCCGGGACAGGCCAGCGCCACTGGCCTGAGGCGCCTGGCTGCCGGGCAGACTGTCGACTTCCATGGTGAAGGCGAGGTGCTCCGCGTCGGCCGCCGGCCGACCGCCGGTCGGCGCACCCTGACGTTCGATCCGGACACCGGCCTGATCGCGCGCGAGCACTACGACGCCATCCCGACCGGTTACATCATCGAGCGCTTCGGCCGTCCGCGCGGCCCGGTCGCCCTGACCTTTGACGACGGGCCTGACCCACGCTGGACCGGCAGGATCCTCGACATCCTCAAGGCCAAACAGGCGCCCGCGACCTTCTTCGTCATCGGCGAAAACATGCAGCGCAATCCGGATCTGGTCACTCGCGAGGTGCGCGAGGGGCACGAGGTCGGCAGTCACACCTGGACCCATCCCAATATCGCCGAGACGCCCCTGTCCGAGACCAAGGTGGAACTGAACGCGACCCAGCGGCTGTTCGAGGTGCTCACCGGCCGGTCGATGCGCCTGTTTCGCCCGCCCTATTTCGGTGACGCCGAACCCTCGACCCCGGCCGAGGTCATGCCCCTGGTGACGGCCCAGCGGCTCGGCTACCTGACCGTCGGCCTGCGCATCGACCCGGACGACTGGCAGAAGCCCACCTCCGACCAGATCGTCCAACGCGTGCTCGACCGGCTCGATCATCCGGGCGACCGGCCGGGTCAGGTGGTCCTGCTGCACGACTCGGGCGGCAACCGCAGCCGCACCGTCGCCGCCCTGCCGGGCCTGATCGACGCGATCCGGGCACACGGCTATCGGCTGACCACCGTCGGTGAGTTGGCCGGCATGACGTCGGCCCAGGCCATGCCCGCCGCGACACGCGACCCTGTTGAACTGACCCTCGACCGCATGGGCTTCGGCTTCTTCCGCGCGGCTCAGGCCACCATGACCGTGCTGTTCCTCGGCGCCATCGTACTGGGCATGGCCCGGCTGGTGTTTCTCGCGGGTCTGGCGCTGACCCACGGCCGCACCTGGCGGGCGCCGGCGGACATCGATCCGAAGTCCGGGCCGCTGGTCAGCGTGTTGATCCCCTGTTTCAACGAGGAGAAGGTGATCGTCAGCGCGATCTCGCGGATCCTCGAATCGGACTGGACGTCGCTCGAGGTGCTGGTTCTCGATGACGGCAGCGGCGACGCGACCGCCGACCGGGTCCGCGAGGCTTTCGGCGCAGAGCCGCGGGTGACGTTGATGAGCTTCCCCAATGGCGGCAAGGCCCGGGCGCTGAATCGCGGGCTGGCCATGGCGAAGGGCGAGATCGTCATCGCCCTCGACGCCGACACCCAGTTCCCGCCCCCGACGATCGGCAAGCTGGTCCGCTGGTTCCAGGATCCGAAGATCGGCGCCGTCGCCGGCAACGCCCTTGTCGGCAACCGTCTGAACCTCGTCACGCGCTGGCAGGCGCTGGAGTACGTGACGGCCCAGAACCTCGAACGTCGGGCGCTGGCGAGCCTGGGCGCCGTGACGGTGGTGCCGGGCGCGGTCGGCGGCTGGCGGCGTCAGACCCTGATCGACCTCGGCGGCTATCCGGCCGACACGCTCGCCGAGGACCAGGACCTGACGATCGCCGCCCAGCGGGCAGGCTGGAAGGTCGCCTTCGATCCCGAGGCGCTGGCCTGGACCGAGGCGCCCGACACCGTCCGCGGCCTGCTCAAACAGCGCTTCCGCTGGTCGTTCGGCACCCTGCAGTGTCTATGGAAACACCGCAGCGCCATGTTCAGCACGAAGCACCCGGTGCTCGGCTTCGTCGCCCTGCCGCAAATCTGGCTGTTCCAGATTCTGCTGGCCGTCGTCGCGCCGCTCGTCGACCTGGCGGTCCTCTGGAGTCTAGGCAGCGCGATCTTCGGCGCCGTATTCCGCCATGTCGACTGGTCGCCGGACGACAGCTGGCGAAACCTGTTCTACTGGGCCGCCTTCATCATGGTCGACCTGTCGGCCGGGGCGCTGGGCATGGCGCTGGAGCGCCGCGCGCCCTGGAGGGACTTCTGGCTGCTGCCCGCCCAGCGGTTCGGCTATCGCCAGCTGATGTACTACGTCGTGCTCAAGTCGCTGGCGACGGCGGTGCGCGGCGCGCGAGTCGGCTGGGGACGTCTGGAACGGAAGGCGACTGTTTCGGTCTCGGGCCCTCTCTGAGCAAGGTTCAGGCTCGAATTCGCCGATCCGCGCCAGAGCCTTGCCAATCACGCGCGCGCGGTTGCGGCGTCAGCACGGGGCGCCTATAACCGCCGCCACCTGCCGTCCGGTGGGTTTCCCGACATGTCCCGCGACCGGATTCTCGATGAACATTCACGAACACCAGGCCAAGGCCGTTCTGGCCGAATTCGGCGTCCCCGTTCCGCGCGGCTTCGCCGCCTTCACTCCCGATGAAGCCGCCAAGGCCGCCGAGACGCTCGGCACGCCGGTCTTCGTCGTGAAGAGCCAGATCCACGCCGGTGGGCGCGGCAAGGGCAAGTTCGAAGGGCTCGGCCCTGGCGCCAAGGGCGGCGTCCGTGTGGTCAAGTCGGTCGACGAGGTCCGCAGCAACGCCGCCGAGATGCTCGGCCGGGTGCTGGTGACCCACCAGACGGGCCCCAAGGGCAAGCAGGTCAACCGCCTCTACATCGAAGAGGG